>NZ_JADLQN010000011.1 GCF_015477835.1 Nocardia higoensis
GGTGGTGTTCATGGTCAATTCCGCCGCTGTCGCGCGGTGGAAGGTCACCGAGGACGAGACCCTGATCCGGTGGATCGAGGGTGCGCTGCTGGCGATGAGCATCGGTTTGAACACCTACCCGTACCTGAAGACCGGGGACCTGTTCAACGTCGCCGTGCACTCCGTGGCCCCGGTGATGGTCGGTGTCGCCCTGTTCGCCCACACCGCGGTGATGCGCCGCTACGGCCTGGCCATCGACCGCGCCTCGACCGCCGCTGACGAAGCCGGAGACGACATCGCCGAACGCCTCGCCGCCCTGGCCGACACCGGCCACCGCGTCACCACCCCCGAGCCCGCACCGGCGCTGGCCCCCATCCCGGCCGCCGACGACGACGAGGTGATCGCCCAGTACGAAGCCGAACTGAACCCCGCCCCCGCGCCGGAGGTGGCCGCCGCGTCGCCGCGCGCTACCGAGGAAACCGCGCCGATCGCGGGCGAGCAGTCGATCGCGCGCGAGGTTGAAACGATCGATCGCGCGCCGCGCGAACGCGCGGAATCGACCGCGCGCGGAGTCGATAGCGCGCCGCGCGCGAGCGAGCAGATCGCGCGTTCACGCGCGAGCGAGACCACCGCGCCGATCGCGCGCGAAGAGTCGATCGCGCGCGAACCGGAGGCGGCCGATCGTTTGATCGAGGTGCCCGATCGCGCGTCGATCGCGCGCGACGAGCAGGTGAGCACTCGCGCGTCGCGCGTCGCGCAAACAGGATCTGACCTGGGAACCGATCACGAGTCGCGCGTCGATCACTCGGCCGAGGAAGCCGCTGCGGACGCGCGAGCCGACGCCGCTGAACGCGCGACCGATGAGGAGGAACGCGCGACCGTCGCGCGCGCGACGCAGGCGCTCGCGCGCGATCGGCGCGCGGTGGTCTCGCTCGCGCGCGATCGGAATCCGGTGGCGTCGATCGCGCGCGACGGCGTCGATCGCGCGCAGCCATCGCGCGCGGGCCGCGCGCGATCGGCGACGATCCAGGGTGCACTCGCGCGCGCGATCGACAGCGCGCCGCGCGCGCGAACCGGCGCCGGGCACGGCCCGTTCGATCGCGCACTCTCGCGCGCGGAGGCGGCAGGAATCGCGCGCGCGGTCGTCGATCGCAAGCTCTCCCGCAAGACCATCGAGGAACTGACCGCGATCTATGAGGCGGTCTCGACCGGCACGTCGCCCAACGCGATCGGCACCCTGCTGGGGCTGCCGCACTCCACGGTCGGTCGCGCCCTGGAAGCGGCCACGAAGGTCTCCGGCCCGCGCCCGGTCTAGCCCACCTCTGCGCACCAGCACGAAGGCCCCCGCCGGCGGGAACCCGGCGGGGGCCTTCTGTGTGCGGAGTCCCTGGTAGCGCGAACCAACCAGGGACTCCGTGCGGTGACCTTACCGCCGGGGCTCGTGCGCTCCCTCCAGATGTGGCCCCGCGTGGGCGCCGGTGCGCATCAGCGCCGTCGGCGGCGGCCGGCCAAGTGTGCGGCGGCCGGGTGGATTCAGGCGTCGTTCCCGATCCGCCCGGTGAGGTCTTCCCGCCCCAGCGGGCTCGGGTCGGATACTCTGGAAGAAGAAGAGAGCGAGCTAGTATTTAGGTGACCTAGACCGGTCACCCCACCCGTTCGGGTGGTCGCTGCGCTGGGCTGTGAGGAGAGCTGCGGATGGCAGGGGAGTCACCGGATCGCCGGGCGCGGGTGCGCCGAGAGCGGCAGGCGAACGTGCCCGGCGGGCGCCCGCACCGGCACATCGTGAAGCTGTCGGATGCCGAGCACGAAGACCTCACCCGTCGGGCGTTGGAGGCGGGGGTGTCGGTGCCGCGGCTGCTGGTGGAGTCGGCGACCGATTCCGGGCGGGCGGAGGCCGGCCGCGCGCATGCGGCGCTGCAGTTGCTGGAGTTCGACGACCAGATCCGCCGGATCGGCAACAACCTGAACCAGCTGGTGCGGTGGGCGCATCAGAACCGGGAGATCCCCGAGCATTTGATCGACTCGCTGCACGCGGTGACGCGGGCGTGCTTGAGCGTGGATGCGACCGCGCGGTGGGTGATGGGTTTGGATCCGGCGGTGACCGGGGTGTCGGTGGATGTCGAGGCGGATCTGCCGATCTCGGAGGAGTGGGCGGGCTCGGTCGACCCCGACGAGATCGACGGGGTGTGATGCGGCGGTGATGCCGAACGTGGTCAAGGGCTCGGACATGCGCGGCCTGCTGCGCTATCTGGCCGGTCCCGGGCGGGCGAACGAGCACACGAACCCGAAGGTGATCGCCGGGGATGTGGTGACGATGGCGGTCTACTCCGGCGGTATCGACCCGGTCCGGGCGACCGAGTTGGCGAAGCTGCTGGATTCCCCGCGCCAGACCGTGCTGCGGGGGGCGCCGGTGCTGGTGACGAACTACAAGAAGGCCTACGGCCTGATCGATGAGGGCATGGAGCGCCGGAAGGCGTTCGAGGAAGCGACCCGGGATCAGAACGTGTGGCACTGCTCGCTGAGCCTGGGCCCGCGCGAGGGGCAGCTAGACGAGGAGACCTGGGCGCGGATCGCGCGGCGGTTCATGACCGAGATGGGGTTCACCGACTCTGCTGGTGGGGCGCCGGATGTGCGGTGGACGGCGATCCATCACGGCCTGACCAAGGCCGGGGGTGACCACATCCATGTGGCGATGAGCGTGGTGCGTCCGGACGGGTCGCTGGCGGATGTGCGGCGGGACTGGAAACGCTCGCAGGACGCGGCCGCGCTGCTGGAGCGCGAGTTCGGGCTGCAGGTGCTGGTGTCGCGGGAGGACCGCGGCACCGAGGCGGCGACGCGTCCGGACGAGCGGGGCCGCGCCGAGCGGGTCGGCGCCGCCGAGACCGACCGCGAAGCGCTGCGCCGGCGGGTGCGGGCCGCGGCGGTCGCGTCGGAGACCGAGGCGGAGTTCGTCGCGGCGCTACGGGGCGAGGGGATGGTGTTGCGCCCCCGGTTCGCCAAGGGTGGCACCGATCAGGTGGTCGGGTATGCGGTGCGGATGCCCGCGCAGAAGAACTTGCGGTCCGGGGCGTGGGAGAAGGCGGTCTGGTACGGCGGCGGGCAGTTGGCCAAGGACCTCACTCTGGCGTCGTTGCGGTCCTGGGCGGGTTGGGAGCAGTCCGAGCAGGCGCAGGCGGCGGCGGTCGCGGAGTGGGGGCGGGCGTCGACGACGCGCTCCGGACGAGCGATCAGCCCGGATCAGCTGTCGCGGCAGGACGCGGTATGGCAGCTGTCGCAGTGGTCGCAGTACATGCGCACCATCCCGGTCGAGGACCAGGATGCGTGGGCGCAGGCCGCTTCCCAGACGGCGGGGGTGTTCGCGGCGGCGAGCGTGCGCACCGAAACCACCCCGGGGCCGTTGGACCAGCTGTCGCGGCAGCTCGCCCGCGCGGGCCAGTTGCCCGCGCATCGGCGGCGCCCGCACGGGGTGCACGGGCCCGGGATGCGGGCGGTCGCGCGGATGCTGTGGTCGACGCAGTCGCCGGTCACCTCGGATCTGGCGTTGATGCAGGCGTTGAGCGACTGCCTGCTCACCGTCGGTGACATGCTCGCCGCGTCCGACCGCGCGCACGCCGCGCAGGTGATGGCCGGCAACGCCCGCCACGTGTTGACCGAGGTGCACATGCGCCTGGACGGGCTCGACCCGACGAAACGGTATGTGCGCGATCACGGATCGCCGATGTGGGCGGCCGAGCAGCGGGCCCGCGCCATCGTCGACCGCGTCGACGAGACCAGCCGCGGCAAGCTGGAAACCGAGATCGCCGCCGCCCACGACGGCTGGAAAGCACGCCGGATCGCCCAAGTTGGGGCCGGAAAGGGACCACGCATCGACGCCCGAGGCCAAATCCTCGACGCCCCCGCCACACCAGCGAAACCCACACGGCGGCGGACTGCCGCCGATCGTCTGGCCTGGCTCGACCAGGAGACCGGGTCTGCCCCCACGCGGGCGGCCGGGCCGAAGCCCAAGCCCGCACCGCGGCAGACACCGGAATCCGTGCACGAGAAGCACTCCGGCCTCGGACTACCGCACTTGCCTTATGACACAGACCAGGACCGAGACTTCGAGCGCTAGAGCTGTGAGTGGTGACTGGATCAACGTTCGCGCAGTAGCTGAGCGAGCTTCTCCTTCAACGCCTGCTCCAGTGGCCGTTCGGAATAGGACAATCCGCGCACTTGGTCGATCGGTAGGTCCAGGGGTGTGACGGTCCAGCGTTGTCCGAATCCCATGAACCCCGGCTCCATACGTTGCGTGGCGGTGTTGTAGACCTCCAGCTCGGGAGTCACGACATAGTGGAAGGTCCGGTGCAGATCGGACCATGAGTAGAAAGACCAGCCGGTGACTGCTTTGCGGCTGTCGATGCAGTAGGTGTCCCCATATGCGATCTTGGTGGCGTGGAGTCGATAGCGCTCGACTGCCACCCCGAGTCGGTTCATGGCTTCGACGAATTCACGTAGCTGGTCCCGCTGTCGACGGGCGCGATCGCTCAGTTCTCGTTGTCGCTGCTGAGCTGCCCGATCGCTCTCGGCATTCGCGTGCTGAGCGTCCTCCCACAGACCCATGAACCTGTTCCCTCCATCGAGTCCCCCCATCATCAGCCAGCCTCAGCCAGGTCGCAGAACATTCACAAGGCGACGAGGCTGCCTCGTCTTTCCGCCTGCCGCCCACGCGGACGTAGCGGACAGGGCGGTCTACGGACCGATGTCCGTGCCTTGGTTGCGCCCCGCCGACGCATCGTGCTGGTAGGAATCCAGCTGCTGCTGCGGACGCTCGTCAGGTTCTGCGGGCAGTTGCCCACCGTGGATTTCGATGCGGGCGCGGTGTTCGAGGGCGCGTTCGGGGTCGGTGAGCGCGCGACGGCGGCCGCGCTCACCGACCGCGGTGCGGCGCTGGTCGCGGATGGCATCGACGCGGGCTCGGCCGGCGGCCTGGTCGGCGTCGCGTTGCGCGTCGGTGTCGCGGGCGGTGTCGAGTTCGGCCTGTCGGCGTTCGTGGTCGCCGTGGCGGGCGAGCGCCCTGTCCCACCGGGCTTGCGGGGTGTGGGTCCGGTAGGCGGCGTCACGGGCAGCGTGCTCAGCGGTCAAGGCGGCCTGGCGGAGGCGTTCGGTCTCGGAGGCGAGTTCGGCAAGTGTGGCCTGGTGGGTGTTGTGGGCGTTGCGGCGCAACAGCTTGGAGGGGACGGGGGCTTGGCGTAGCCGAGCCAGCTCGGCGGCCGCGGCGGCGTGTTCGCGGGCGGCGGCCTGGGCGGTTCGGGCGGCGGCTTGGGCGGCGAGGATCGCGGCGGCTTCGCGGTCCTCGTCTGCGTGTCGGTCCTGGACGCGGGGGAGTGCGCGTTGGGAGTCGCCGCCGGCGAAGCGGATGGCCTCCATCAGCCCATCGTGCTGGACCACACCCGCCAGGTACCGGATGTGGGCGTCGAGTTCGGCGTCGGTCATGCGGCGCAGCGGGTCATCGCGCATCTGTTGGAGCGCGTCGACGAAGGGCGGGTGGGGTGGGTGTGTGTCGAGGGTTTCGGTCAGGCGCCAGCGCAGCGCGGCGGCGGGCTGCTCGACCGGTAGCGGCCGCACGGCGGCCGCGCGGGTGAGCGCACGGGGGATGTCGAGGCCGGTGCGGGCGGCGGCGGTGAGTTCGCGGGCCAGGATCGGCCAGTACGGGTCGGCGGTGATCCCGGTGCCGAGCTGGTCGGCGAGGGGCTGCCAGCGGCGCACGTCGACGTTGTGGTCGCCGAGGCGGGTGGCGGCTCGGGTGTCGAGGTGGTGTTGAGTGCGGCGTTCGGCGGTGGGGTAGCGGGGTGGGCCGGTGAGGCGGCGGTCGGTGTCGTCGATGCCGTGGGCGGCTCGCCAGATCGCCAGATCCGCTGCCAGCCGCGGAGCGTCGAGCAGGGGTTGCGCCCACCGGGGCGCGTTCACTGGTGTCCAGGCGCGGGTGGTGGCGGTGATCTGGGCGACCAGGTCCTGGATCTGGTCACGTCGGGCTTGCAGGTGCGGCCCGAACTGCGGGTCGGCGGCCAGGACGGGCGGGAGTTCGGGCACCCAGGTCAATGGGCCCGGGCGCTGGTGGTGCTCGCCGGTGGAGTCGATACGCCAGTCCAGCACCGCGGCCGGATCGTCGGCGGTGTGCAGTTCACGGCCCCGGGCGGCGGTACGCAGCGCGGTGATGGGGTCGTGGCCGTGCAGAGCGAGGGTGGCCAGGTGCTGGCGCAGCACCGGATACGCTGCGGCGGCGGTCAGCCCGGGATGGACCTGTTCGGCGGCAGCGTCGATCGCGGCCAACTGTGCGGCGCCGACACGGGTTTCGGCGGCCACGGCCAGGGCGTCGCAGTAGGCGTCGACGACCCCGGCCAGCCGTTGCCGTGGGTCGGCGTCTTCGCGCTGGTCGGTCGAGGCCGAGGTTTGTGTGCCTTCGCGCGCGAGGATCCCGGTGAGCACATCGAGGGCGGTGGGCGGCAGGACGGTGGGCCAGGCGGTCGGCGCGGTGTCGCCGTCGGTGGTGGCGAGGTAGATGTGGTTGCGGGTGCGGCCGCGGGTGAGCATCACGTAGGCCTGGGCGCGGGATTCGCGGCCGGTGAGCACGCCGTGGCAGGTGTCGACGGTCATGCCTTGGCTGGTGTCGATGGTGGTGGCGTAGCCGAGGTGGGTGTGTTCGCGCACGTAGTCGGCGGGCAGGGTGACGCGGCGTCCGGAGCCGAGGTGGGTGGCGGTGATCCGGCCATCTGGGTGGACTTTGCGCACGGTCCAGCGGTAGCCGTTGCGGACGGTGTCGGTTGCTGAGATCCGCAGCTGGTAGTTGTTGCGGCGGGTGCAGATCACATCCCCGGCCGAGGCTGAAAGCCCGTCGGCGAGGGCGACTTCCCGACCGTCGATACCGCCGTCGCGGGCCAGCCGCGCGGTGCGGGCACGGTGATTGAGCGCGGTGACCAGTTCGCGGGTGGGGGCCAGCAGGGCGGAGTCGAGACCGTTGTCGATGTCGGCGGCCCAGGCGGCGAAGACGTCCTCGACGACTACATCGAGCGGGCCGGTGCGGAGGCGGTCGTGGTCGAGGTAGTGGGCCAGCCCGGCGGGGTCGCCGTCGCGGATGGCGAGGCTGGCCGCGCGCTCTCCGGGGTCGGTGAACCGCATGACCTGGGACAAGGTGGCCGCGCCGGTGCGGGCGACGATGTCGCGGATTACCCCGCCGGCGGCGACCGAGGCCAGTTGGCGGTCGTCACCGATCGCCCGCACGCTTGCACCCCGCTGCAGCAGCCACCCGACCGCGGAGTCCAGCGACAGCGTGGAGCATTTGGCGGCTTCGTCAACGATGACCAGCGTGCCCGGCCCGACACGGTTCACCCAGTCAGGCGGGACGTGGCGGGGATCGGATGCCGCGCGGGACACCTGGGCAATCAGCATGTCCACGGTCGCGGTCGGCGACCCGATCTCCTCGGCCAGCACCGCGGCCGCCGACCCGGTCGGCGCCAGCCCGAGCACGGTGCCGCCGGCGTCGGTCCAGGCGCGGGTGAGGACCTGCATCGCCGTGGTTTTCCCGGTCCCGGCGGGAGCGAGGCCGACCTGTAGACGGGCGCCGGAGGTGGCGAAAGTGCGCACCATCTCCCGCTGCCCGGCGTTCAGGGCGCGGCCGGGATTGTTGGCGGCGTGCTCGATGATCGCGGTCTCGATCGCGGCCGCGGGGAGGGTGCGGCCGTCGTGGCGGCCGCTCGCGGCGATCAGGCGCTGCTCGGCGTCGAGGATCGCCTGCGAGGTGTAGCGCGTCGAGCGGGCGGTGGTGTACACGCTGGTGCCGTCACTGCGGGTCAACCCCGGTGCGGGCGGGACCTGCTCGGGCAGCCCCAGGCGCAGCGAGATCGGCGGCGACAACGCGGCATCGATGATCTGCTCGACCAGGCCAGCCCACTCCCCGGGCGCGACGGCTCCACGCAGTTGGCGTTCGACCTCGGCGCGGATGTGGTGGTGCTGCCAGGTCGCCCGCGACTGCGCCACCACCTCGACCGCCGCCCGAGCGACCTCACCGATCACGATCGCGCCCCGACCAGGGAGTGCCTGGGAGAGCACACGTTCGACCATCGCCTCGACCGCAGCCTCGTCGCCGAGCACTCCGACCGCATCCGCTCGCCAGGCGGTGCGCTGCTCGGCGCGGGAACGGGCGGGCAGCTTCCCGCGCCGTGTCGACAGCGTCGCCTGCTGGGCCAGGTCCAGCAACTCCATCGGAGTCGGCTCGCGCCCGTGATCAGCGGCGAACTGGCGGGCGAGTTCGCCGGTCGCGGCGGTGATCGCGGCCCGCCGCTTGGACCACACCGCCAGCAGCCGCTCGTCGACACCGACGATCTCCCGGATCGGGCGCTTGCCGGCTGCGGTGGCGCGGTCGGCGAACACCAGGCCGAGCCCCTGCTCGAGGTGGTGTTCGAGGCGGGTGTTGTAGAGCTCGGAGGCGGCGACGTTGTGCCGGTAGATCATCCGCCCATCCAGCGCACCCCACTGCCCGTCGAGGCGACGGACCTTGTTGGAGATGACGACATGGGTGTGCAGGTCCGGGTCACCGGCGCGGGAATCACGGTGGTCGAACGCGGTGGCGATCAGGCCTTCCACTTCGACCTGGCGGACGCTGTGGCGGCCGATGCGGGTGTAGGTGGCATGGGATTCCAGGTAGACCAGCGCGTCGGCGATCGCGGCATGGTGGGCGGCTTCGATCGCTTCGGCGACCTCACGCGAAGCGACCGCCCACAACGCCGAGACCGACTTCACGGGGGAGAAGGTGAGGTCATAGGCGGCGACCGCGGTCCGGACCGGGCGCGAGGACACCGCGATCCACGACGACAACTCCCGGTCGTTGTCCGGGACGCGGCCGTGCTCGGTGGCGAACATCCGCCGAGCGGTGTCGGTGCGGATCTGCTGGCGCACCTCCACCGGCACGAGTTGGTCCTCGCCGAAACCGTGCTCGGCGTTCCAGGCCGCGAACGCTTCGGCGACCTGGTGGCGGTAGCTGCCCTCGGCGAAGGTGTAGCGGCTGAATGGTGCTCCGAGACGGGCCTGGGCGTGGGCGTAGCGGATCGCGTCCTTGCGCTTCGCGCCCAAACCGATCTGCGTGGCGATCGCCTCGTCGATGATCGCGTCGGCGTCCGGGTGCAGGCCTTCACCGATCAACGCCCGCATCTGGGATTCCCGGACCTGCTCGCCCGCTGTGATGCCCAGCGACCTCAGTCCGGAACCCAGCCAGACGCCCGGGGATTCGCCGCGCTCGCTGTAGTAATCGGCCAGCGGCTGACGGCCGCGCTCGTTCGCGTCGTGGGTGGCGATGACGCGCAGGTAGTACGAGAACCCGTCTCCCGCGCTCAATTTCGCCACCGACATCACATACTCCACGGTACGGAAACCCCAGGTGACGTGACCGGGTCGTTACCTACAGAGCATGAGGTGTACGGGTCGTCCATGAGTTTGAAGGGGCTTTTAGAGCTGATGAATGGTGTTGTCCTGTTCAGATGAACTTTTCGGTGTTCGGGTCTACTTTTCGTGGGTGGGTTCGGAGTTCGGATGTAGGTTTCGTGGCTGCTGATGCCGATCTGCAAAGATCCGCTCGCTGCTGTCAGTCGCTCCGCTGTCGATCGCTCCGTAGCGTGCTCCAGCCGGGCCGACGCCCCTCGATCCGAAAGGTAGATCCGAACACCTGCGCTGCCGAGCTGTGCGCCCCAACTTTTCGTGCCGCAGGTCAGGCAGGCGCGGTCCGAAAGGTCCACGTGGACCGGACAAATGGGGGTGGGCGCGATGTGTGGGTTCGGATTGCGGATGCGCTGTGGATGAGGTGACGCTTTCCGTAGTGGGGATGGTGATGGCGCGCAGGGTTGTGGCTGCTACCGCCTGCGCTGCATGGGAGGTGGCGAATCCTCGACGCACCGATCCGGCGGGCTCGCAGACGCGCGACACTCCCACCGACGACCGATGTCGATCTATAGTTGTCGGCTATGACTAGGCGAGGTGGGAAGTCCAAGCGGACCCGTACCGACGCGTCGGCGGCCACGCGGGTACGGGCCGCTGCCCTGCGTGACCCCGCCGGCGCGACTGCGGTGAGCGGGTTCGCTGAGCGCGCCGCCCGCGCGGTGGAGGCGCCCCTGCTGATTCCGGCGTGGATCGCCTGGATCGCCGAACGCAACAAGCACACCGCGGCGTTCTGCTACCAGCTGCACTATCCGCCGCTGCGCGACGGGCAACCACACTGGCCGGATGGGGAGTTCTGGACCTACGAGCGGATCATGCGGGCCGAGAAGAGTGCTCGGGCGACCGAGCGGGCCCGCCGCTACCACGCAGACCGCCCCGGCCTCATCTCCGCCTACAGCCCGCCGCTGCCTGACGACGCGGAGTTCGAAGCCGCGCTCGACGCCGGCCGGGAGTGGACGGGGCACTTCTACTGCCTCGACCCCGCCCCGGATGTCGGAGCGGACCGATAGTCTCCACCGGCGTGGGCTGCCACGCCCGCCGGCGGGTGGTCACCGAGGAAGGGGTGGGCGATGTATCCGCAGCCGTATCCGATGTACCGGTGCCTGAACATCTACTGCCTGGACCAGTTCCACGCCACCCCGACCTGTCCGCGGGCCACCCCACCTGAGCCGGTGAGTTACGGACTCACCGACGCGGAGAGGCGCACGCTGCGCCATCTGCGGCACCTGGAACAGACCACCGACTTCCGTATGCCCGAACCGCTGGACCTGCGCTGGCTGCTGCTGATCCCGCTCGCGGCAGGGGCATTCATCCTGCTCGCCCTGCTCTCCTGAATCGCTGGGTCAGCATGGCGGCGGTGAATCGCACCAATTGATCCTGCTCGACCTGCCGTAGAGGCACTGGGTTTGTCGGTCGGTTGTGTCACGCTGAGATGTTGGAGCAGCTCACCGACCGGTCGCAGGGGAGAACGAGATGACCGATATCGCCGAAGGGCCCACGGTGCGGTTGGTCGCGCACTGCCGCCGCTGCCACGGCTGGCTGCTGTCCGCGCGATCGATCGCCGCCGGTATCGGGCCGACGTGCGCGATCCGGGAACGCGCCGAGCAGCGCGCCGTCGACACCGCGGTGTCCTCGCCGACGTTGTTCGACCTACCCGTCACTACCGCCGAGCAGACGATGCAAAGTGATCCGCTCGCCCTGTTCGACATTGCCAGCTGACTCGCAGCCGGGAGCCGCGGCCCGGTCGGTGCTCGGCGGATACGCAACGGCGGGCCACTCCCATCAGGTGGCCCGCCGTTGTCGTTGGGGCAGGCTCCGGTGGGAGTCCGGTTAAACCACGTTGCCCTGGGCGAGGATGCGGCATACGTCGGGCTCGGCCTCGTACATGGGTCCGTTGAGCGCGCCGAACTCGAAGTCTGCTCGGGCGCAAGCGCCGCGGAGCTCGTCGATGAAGTTCACCATGACCTCTGCGCCGTACACCGGTTCGCAGTGGGTGACGAAGAAGATCACGCAGCTGCCGAACTGGTCGTAGCAGGCCACCCACATCATCCTCAGGTTGCCGAGGTCGAGTTCGAAGAAGCCGTTCGGTTTCTCCACGGAATGCTCGATGGTGGGGAAGTGTGCGCGAAGCTGCTGGGCGAACTGCACCGGAGGAAGGCTTCCGGACACGGTGGGGTTCAGTTGCACAGCTGCGTGAATGACTTTGTTGACCAGCGCTATCGCAGGGTTGGGATTGTTGGTGACGTTGATGGAGGGCATGATGTTTGCCTTCTTCCGGGCTGGTACGGGGTACTGGGACGGCTCTGTTGCTCAGGCGAGGTGGTTCGCGGGCTTGACGTTGGGGGTTAGTACCGCCACTCGGTCTTCAGTAGGCTCTCGGCCTCGGGGTCGAGGTTGGTGGGCGGATGTTTGATACCGGCGCCACCCCACTCGAGTAGTCGGCTGACGATCTTCACAGCACTTTTGATGGTGCGTTGCCAGAGCAATTGGTTGGATAGCTCGGCATCCTCGGGCGCTTGGCTGGTGCTGTCAGGGGTCGCCCAGGGATAGTCCAAGTCGACGATCATCGCGCGCCGCTGCCGAACCAAGGGCTCGACGCTGTCGACGAGCTCGTCGCGCCACGCGGCCCACCTGTCGACTGGCCAACGGGGACTGGCGTCCTTGAACCTCAAGGCCACCCGGTCCTGGTTTGCGATCATCCCGTCGGACTCCCGCAGGACCACCAGGAACGGCGGGTCGAAGTCGAAGTCGGCGGAGAGCAGGTCGACGACCGGATGGCCCTCGACGAGCTCGCCGTTGGTGTCGACGACTGCATGCCCGGTGTGGTGCAGCACGGTGCACTCCGTGGGCTTGAGCAGCTTGGACCGCAGCCCATCGTTGCGCAGCTTGTTCATCCGGGCGATGAACAGGTCGCGGTCACCGTCGAGGATCGGCGCGGCGACACGGCGAACCGAGGAGGCATTCTCTACGCCCCACCCAATCGCGCGACCGACCAGCGCGGCGACATTCGAGCACCAAGCGCTCTGCAGGGTCGAGACGATCACGATCGAGGTGCCGAGCTTGGGCAGATCAAGTGGCATCGGCGAAGGTGAGCGATCGCGGGAGAAAGCGGGGATCAGCAGGTGCACAACCTGATCAGGAGCGGTCGGTACTGCGGGCAGGGCGAGGGGACGCACCGCCGGTCCGGCGAACACTGCTCGATCGCCGAGGATCTGACCGAAGTCCTCCATGAACATCCCGCGTACGGTTTTGCCCTCCTCGAGCAGTTCAGGCCGCGACAAGGTGACTGCGACTCGGGTGGTCGTGAGCACCTTCAGCGTGTCCGACGGGCCCGAGAGGTAGGGCAAGATGCCGCAAGCCCAACGGCCGGAGGCGGTGATGTCGCGCACCACACCGATTCCCGACTCGCCCGGGTCGGTGGCGAGATGTTCATGGATGGCGTTCAGTTTCATTCGTAGCTCCTTGTTCGCGATGACCAGCGATTCCGCTGTGGGTACACCAGGAAGCAAGGCGCGTAGCAGTTCGTCGGCTCGAATCTGCAGTAGCTCCACCGATGTGTGGAGAAAAGCGATGTCGTCCTCGTTGAGAACACCGTTACTGATCCGCCGGGTCACGCGCCCCTTGTAGGGGCTGCCCGGCCCGTAGATGGCGCGAGTCAGCGCTTCAGCGCTCACACTCGCCTCCTGCATCTTTCCGATGATCAGGTCGGTCAGGGGGTCCATCTAGCGCGCCTCCTTGTCTGTGTATCGCCAGCATGGCTGCGTCATTGCCGCTCGCGCTCTACCGAATTCCGGCTTCTGCGAACCGCTTTTCGGTACCGGCCGGATGGGGTCGAAGATTGTCACGAAAAGCGATCTGAAGCAGTCGTTTTCAGCGCTATCTGGCAGAAATCTGAAGCCGTAGCTTGGGTTTCACCGACAGGGATTCACAGCGCGGGTCCCAGCAGGCATCACCCACCTGAAAGGACGACACCATGACCGACTTGGCCTCGAATGCCACCAACCAGCCGGCCCCGCAGCCGGGCCCGGCGACCTTCTGGGAGCTCTATATCGCGATCCTCACCGCGATCCCGGTGGGGCTCCTGGTGGACTGGCCCACCGCTGTGCAGACGATGCTGACGGTGTTCGCCGGTCTCATGGCCGGCCGTAACACCCAGGCATAGGTGGCTGGCGCGGGCCAGCCGCCCGCTCCGCCCCTGAGCGCCATGCTCAGGGGCATTTTTTTGCCCAGCTATGGAGCCGATTGACGGACTTGCGCTTCGAACAGCGCTGCCTAGGGGTGGATCATGCGGGCGAAGTGGAAGCGCTCAGGCGACGAGACTCTGCCCTATCCCGGCGTCCTGCGCCCCCGGGCCGATAGGCCGGGGAGTGGCCATATGGGCGGTAGCGCTACTGGAGTCGCTCGACACAGTCGTCCACACGCTGATTGCTGCGCTGCGTTTTCGGCTCGAACTCCCGGACAGCACGTCGGTGACACCGCGTCGTCGCCTGTCTACCGAAGGTCTTTGGGGCCTTTGCCGTCGCGGATCCGGGAGACGTATTCGCGGCTGAAGTCGGCATCGCGGGCCACCGCGCTCACCCCGACCCCGGCGTCGAGGGCCGCGGTGATCGCGGCGAACAGGTCGGCGCGAGCGCGGTCGTAGGCATCGCGGGCCGCGCGCAGGGCGACGCGGTGTTCGTCGTGCTGGTTCACACCCACAGCATCGCACACAAATTTGCCAACATTGTTGACAGGTGCGCGGTCGCGCCTCACTGTGGACATTGTTGACAACAAAGTTGACATCTCTGTTTGGAGTTCCGCATGACCTACACCATTTCGCTGGCCGCGCGCACGACCGTGCCCGCCTTCTACGGCACCGGTGTCCATGCCCCGCCGGTCCCCGACCGCAGCCTGCGGGAGGTCCACGCCGACGTCGGCGTGAGCCTCGCGCTCGCGGTCGAGGCCGTCCGCGCCCGCAGCCTCGGTTCGCCGCCCTGGGCGGCGTGGCTGCTCGAGCAGGCCGAGACCACTCTGATCCGATCTGGCCTGGATGCCCGGCTCTACTACGCCGAACTCACCGCGCTGCACCAGGTTCTGACCGGCCGCGAGGTCGACGAGGCGCTGGCGGAGCACAGCTGGAGCAGTGTCGGCGCGGACTACCGGGCCCGCGCCGGGATCCGAGCCGCCGCGGTGCACGTTCAGTTGCGTGAGCCGCATCCGCAGGTGCTGGAGTGGCTGCTGCACCTGCAGGACCGCGCCCTGCTGCCGGGCGCCCGCCGTGATGCGGTGGTGGGTGCGCGTGAGCATCTGCTGTCCTACGGGATCGACCCCACCGACCAGGTGGTGCTCGACGAGCTCACCGCCCGCCGTCGGGTGGGGGAGTGGGTGCCGCAGCACCGGGGGCAGGGCTACTTCGTCTATGGCGGGGCCTTGTCCGGGCGGACCGGAACCTATGTGCACCCGGACATGACCACCCCGCTGGCCGAGCTGCTCGACGCTGCGACCCCACTGACGGGCGCCGAGGTCGACCTGCTGGCCCGGGCAC
Organism: Nocardia higoensis; assembly: GCF_015477835.1. Taxonomy (NCBI): domain Bacteria; kingdom Bacillati; phylum Actinomycetota; class Actinomycetes; order Mycobacteriales; family Nocardiaceae; genus Nocardia; species Nocardia higoensis. The sequence continues at coordinate 14,966 of NZ_JADLQN010000011.1, forward strand.
GGGCCGTCGACCACGCGGTGTTGGGGCCGGTGTGGGTGGCCGGTGTGGTGGAGCTTCTGGTGGACTGGGTCGAGCACGTCTCGGTGGGTGTGCGATGAGCCTGCGTTCGACGGTGTATTTCGCCGGGTGGGGTGGGGACTCACTGGGCTGGGATCAGGTGCCCGGTATCCAGGTCGCCCTGGCCGCCAACCACAACCCGATTTGCGTGGACGTGCACAGTCTGAATTTCCCGGCGGCCGAGCATCTTCCGCCCGGCGACGTGAAGGCCATCGACCTGGCCACGCTGCCGTATTCGGAGTTGTTCTGGGCTTCGCCGGCGTGCCCGGCCTGGACCGACGCCAAGGGCAAGAAACGGTATTTCGACCGGTCCAACCAGTACACGCTGATCGACGACGAGCAGCTGGGAGTGGTGATCGACGATCCGGCCGAGTCCCGGTCTCGTGCCCTGATCGAGCAGATCCCGCGCTATCTGCGGGCGATGGCCGGGCGGGGGACCCCGGTGCTGGGTGGGGTGATGGAGAACGTCATCCAGTGCCGCCGCTGGGACCAGTGGGGCCGCTGGCTCCGCGAGATCCAGGACATCGGGCCCGGCTACGAGACGCGGGTGATCGCGTTGAACTCGATGCACGCCGTGCCCCGCACCTGCCTGCCCGCCCCACAGTCCCGCGACCGGCTCTACGTCATGTACTGGCTGAAATCCTTGGGTCGGCGCCCGGACTTCGACAAGTGGCTGCGCCCGCACGCCTACTGCCCGACCTGCGACCAGGTGGTGGAGGCGGTGCAGTCGTGGAAGCAGCCCGGCGTCGAGATGGGCCGCTATGGGCGCAATGGCCAATATGTCTACCGGTGCCCGTCGAAGTCGTGCCGGTTCGCGGTGGTGGAGCCGTTCACGACCCCGGCCGCCGCCGCGATCGACTGGGGCCTGGATCCGGGGGAGCGGATCGGGGAGCGGGTCCGCCCGCTGGCGGCCGCGACGTTGGAGCGGATCCGGATCGGGTTGTCGCGCTTCGCTGGTGAGCCGATGCTCGCTCCGGCGGGCGGGACCTGGCGCACCGAGGCGACCGCGGTGACCGCACCGATGCCGACGCGCACCACCCGCGAAACCGATGGGCTGGTGATCCCGGACGGGTGGGTGGTGCAGACCAGTAAGCGTTCCACCCAGCCCGCCCGCTGCACGGGGTTGCCGATGCCGACTCAGACCAGCCGACGAGAACTCGGCTTGGCCATCCCGCCGTTCATCGCCTCGTTGCGTGGGGGCGGCAGTAAGAAGACCGCCCACCGGGTCACCGAGCCGTTGTCGACGTTCTCGGCGCGCGGGTTCCATCACGGCCTGGTGCAGCCGCCCGGGTCCGATGCCGCGCGCGAGCAGCTGTTGGTGCCGTACTACCGGACCGGGCAGGCGCGGCCGGTCGGTGAGCCGATGGGCACGCTGACCACCCGCGACCGCCACGGGTTGCTCGGCGTCGACCCCGAGCGGCTCATCGAGGCGTGCACGTTCCGGATGTTGGAGCCCGACGAGATCCGAGCCGGGATGGCGTTCCCGGCGACCTTCCGCCCGCTCGGGGACAAGCGCACGCAGGCGGCTGGCTACGGCAACGCCGTCACCCCACCGGCGGCCGAGGTCCTCGGCTGCGCGCTGGTGGAGGCCATCACCGGCGAAACGATCGAAAGGAGCGTCGCATGAGCGGCGGCAGCTACACCGGCTGCGCACCGGACTCGACGGTCACCCGTATCGAATGGCGGTATCTGTCCTGATCGACCAGCCCGTCACCACCCCGGCGGCGGGCACCTGACCAACCCAGCATCGGCGAGGGCCTGGACACCGGCGTCCAGGCCCTCGCCGCGTATCCCGCGCGAGCGGGCGGGCGATGACTATCGTGAAGCACCGGAAGGGCAGGGGCAGCATGTATCTGGAGACCGAAGGCATCGCCGAAGTACCCGGCGAGCAGACCGCCGCCGAATGGGGGACCTACTTCCACACCAATCCCCACCACGGAAAAGACCACGCCGCGCTGACCCGGGAACTGCTCGAGGTGGCCGGCGAAACCCGCCGCCGACGCCTGTACGGCAACGACACCGACGACCAGTGGTGGCGTGCCCACTACCTCCGCGCGGCCCGCGCCGAGCTGAACTGACCTGCGATCCCGTCGATCCGAGGGCAAGCCCTCCCACACGGGCAGGCCGCAGCGGCCCTCGCCCGGACCGGACAGTCACAGGGCATCACCACCGCCGCCCGGAACCACCACGGTCCGGGCGGCGTCGACTTCGGCATGACCGAGCAGACCACACAGACGCGATGGGCCGCCGCACGGCTGCGGATCCGCCTCGCCAACCACGGCCAGCTCTACACCCGCCGACGCACCCGCCGCCAGCACTCGGCCCTCGAATCCGTGTCCGAAACCGGAACCCACCCAGTTCACGGCACCCGCGGGGAGCGGCGGCTGTGATCGCCGCCCGGCCGCGACAGCAACAGGGAGGCTCTCGGCTCTCCTACCGGCGCCATGTCACCGTCGCGCCCGACCATTCGTGACCGCGCCGGGCCGTGCGGTCACGGCGGATCGGAAACGGGTTGTGGTGGAACCGAATCGGTTCCGGAGGCGTCCAACCAGATGTCCAACCACACCATCCACAGGGGGGAACATCATGGTCAGGACAGTCAAAGCAGCAGTCGGCGCCGTCATGCTGGGGGCATTGCTGATAGCGCCCGCCGCGGTGGCCGGCACCGCTACCGCGACCACCATGAACTGCGTGTACACCGGCCCGATCGTCGGGCACCCTGGCATGCAGTACGTCTGCTACGTGATCCACGACGACAACTCGAGGGAGACTTTCTATGCACCCGGCCCCGCAGGGCGGCTCTGACCCGGTCGTCCACGTCATCCAGCGGCCCGAATTCGTCGACCAGGCCGACGGCACGGTCCGCGCCTACTACCCGGGCGAGGACTGGTACGTGACCGGCACCGACCGCGAAGACGCCGGCCACGCGCTCACCACCGAGGTGGATCGCCGCATGCAAGACCCGAACTACGTGGCCCAGCACTTCGCGATGGCCCAACGCCACCTCGACGGCGAACACACCCCCGGCTTCGACGTGCAGGTCCTCGACCAGGACCAGTACCAGGCCCGCACGAGCGAGATCGGCGACGCCCTGCGCGAAGGACGCACACCCGACTCGAAGTAGACCGCGGCGACCACCTTCGCCGCGCCACCGAACAGCAATTGGGGCTCGACGGCCGAGGGCAGCCGAGCCCCATTGTCATGCAGGTGAAAACCCGGTTCGCGGGCCCGGTCGTCCGTTGTAGAGGGTGGATTACCCCCTGGATCAGGGGCTGGATTACCCCTGGATCAGCGCGAGGGTTGGGTCCACCCCCTGGTCCAGGGGGTAATCCAGGAGGTAATCCAAGGGCTGATCCACCCCCGGCATAGCCGCTGAGCTGGGCGTTTGTCCGGTCCGTCCATCCCCTCCGTCCGCGGGCTCCCGGTTTGAAGACCACCCCCACTCTGCGGAACAGAGCAGAGCGAGGGTGGTCTTCAAACCGGGGATGGACGGACCGGACAACGAGTGGAACGAGTGGTCGAAATCGAGGGGGCGGGGAGCCTGGCGCGGCGCGAAACGGGTGGCGGCAGGGTGCTCAGCTGACGGCCGCGCAGAGGCCGGGCCCCAGCTGCACCCCACAATCTGGACATGTGGCCGGTGCGGACTCGACCCAGCAGTCGGGCCGCAGCCGGATAGAGCCCGCCCGGCTCGACGACGCGCCCGGCGACCCGGTACTCCAGTCCCGACCTGTTTCGTACATGCGTTCGAGTATCGTCGGGTGGGTGTTCGAGGTAAACGACCAGGTCCGCATCCGCCCCGCCGGGGTGTCGGTGTTCCGGATCGTCGAGATCGACGACGAACACGCACTGATCGAGTCCGTCGACGAGGCCCCGGGCCGCTACCCGTTCTCGGTGCCGCTGACCGATCTTCACCCTGCCGAATAGCTCGGTGACATGCCGGGCATCGGACCGAGCTGACAGGCGAGACCGCTGACGATGACTCCGGCGGCCCAGCAGGGGCCTGCCCGAGGTGTCACGACCGCAGCGTGCTGTCCAGGTGACGCATAGAAGATCGGCTAGGCGCCGCACGGGGATCGGCTAGGTGGCTGCACAGCGGATCAGCTGGACAACTCACGACAACCGCGACAGCAATTCGTGGCGCGATTGTCGTAGTATTGCGGTGCGACGTACTGAATTACTGAAACGCGCACTTCCCGGGTAACCCAGGGAAGCACGAGGGCCCCCGACATCCGCCGAGGGCCTCGTACCGGCCGGTTCCTGCCTAGTCGCCAAACTTACGTCAGGATCCGAACCGCAACACCGAGAGCCGCCACCAGCGCCCGCACAACTGCGCTGGTGGCGGTTTCTGCATCGGCAGCAAGCATGCTGCCGATCCACCACAGCGCAGCGGCGGCACGCACGTACGTGACCGCCTGGACGAGCCGCTGAAGACGAGCATTCGGTCTGGTGGATTCAGGCACTGGGCCTCATCCCCTCTCAGGGTCGACCGGCCCGCCCTCTGCGGGACCGGCCTCGCCAACCAGTGGCGAGAGGGAAAGACACCGTCCAGACGAGCGGTGCATCTCCACCTCGCCACTCGCCTAGAGAAGTCCGGGGAGGGAAAACCGATGCGAGGCACCAGGAACCCACCGAGGAGAAGTCTACTCGGCGAACTCACCCGAAATGCACCTACGACACCCCCGCCGCAGACTGTGTCGTGCGGCAACTGTGCCGCTCGGTGCCGCTCGGTGCCGCTCGGTGCCGCTCGGTGCCGCTCGGTGCGTCTAGCTTCGACTTTTGTTACTTGCGCCACATATTGCCGTGGGTGTGGCCCGAGTCGATCCGCGACCAGGTTCCACGTCGATGCCCAAGACCGCGGGGTGCGCTTTCGGGCACGCCGCTGTAGGCCTCGATTCGCTTCTGAGAAGGGCTCGTTGGACTGTGGAAATGACGGAAGACCCCACTGTGAGTGGGGTCTTCCGGTGTCCGGCTCGTCGGCCTGACGGACAGTGCGCTGCTCTACCGCTGAGCTACAGCCCCTCGGAGTGGAGCTGGCGGGGTTCGAACCCGCGACCTTCGCATTGCCGAGGAGTCTACCGCCGGGGACCGACAGAAATCTCGACCATCACGACGCGGGCAGCAACTCGTCGAGGCGGACATGTCGTCCAGGGGCGATCTCGAACAGCCAGGTCTCGTCGGCATCGACATGGATCGGCGCGCCGCCGATCGCGTCGAGCAGGGCGTGCAATTGGGGGTAGGGCGCGGTACGTACGCGCTCGACGATGCCGGGTTTGCGCCACCATTCCAGGCAGGCGGCAGCGAGATTGGCTCCGCTGTCCCGGAAGCGTCGTTCGGTGTCCTCGGCCAGGGCGTGAATGCCGTGGAGGAATGTGTCGTCCTCGTCGGCGACAACGGTGTAGTCCAGAATCAGTTCCTCGCGCGGCACGGTCATGTGGGTACCCGCGATCAATCTTCCTTGAGCCAGGGCAGTGCGAGCTGCGGCGTTGCCGCCGAAGGTTCCGGCGCTGCGACCGACCACCGGCAGCGGCATCGACGCGCGGACCTCCGGGTACTGCATCACGGTGGTGTCGATCCAGCGACCGGAACCGGGCAGCCACAGCACGCAATGACCGTGGTAGTTCTGCCCCTCCCAGCGATGTTCGCCGCCGTAGCGGGCCAGCAGCCCGCCGGCGCGGTGCCCGATGACCAGATCGACCGGTGTCGGCCGGGCTTCGATTCCCAGCAGTGCATAGGTGCTGCGCAGTGTCATCGCCGCCGAGACGCACAGATTGGCCTGCGCGCCGGTGGAGTAGTGCAGCCACAGCAGGGGCGGCAGCATCTCCACCAGCTGGTCCGGCGGTGCGGCGGCAAGCATGTTCGCGATCAACTTCGGTGGGACACCGAGCTGGCCAGGGGCATATCGTTCTGCCCGACCCGACCGTCGGACCTGCCCCTTCACCTGTTTCGGCTTGCGCCCCTTCGATTTCGGCATGACCGAATCACCCCCTCGGTGCTGCTGACGAACGTTCATCAGTATGAGCGAAGCCCCCGACACTCTGGCCCGAATCAGCAGGCCACCCAAGCAGTTCGGTCACATGCTCGGGAAGTGCTCGGCCTTACCGGTCTACGTAGCGGGGCGGGGAAAGTGGCCTGCTGCCTGCTCGGCGATCAGCAGGTTGATGAAGGCCGAGCAGGTGATGAGGACGTATCTAGCGAGGGCCTGGGTGATGTACTCGGCCGGCACCTCGGTGCCGCCATGGCGGATTCCGTGCTCGTCGCTGCTCCAGCCGTACATCTTCGACCACCCATCCAGCAGTGCCGGGTGCTCGAACCGCCCGGAGGCCTTCTGCATCTGCTTCAGTTCCTTCAGAGCCTCGCCAAGGGGCTTCTTCTTCCCGGTGATCGTTGCGAGGAACGACTCAGTAGCGCTGATCGACTCCTTGATCGAGTTCGGGTAGTCCGGCTCCTCGCGGTCCGACAAGTGCTGGATAGCCTGCCGCAGATGCTGCTTCACGGGATCAACAGGGGTAGCCAGTGCCGCCTTGATCTCGTCGAGTTCATGCTCATCGGAGATCGGCACGACCCGCTTCTCGAGCAGCCTGTAACCGGCGAGGTTGCGATCGAGCATGACGTTGAACGAATCGCTGTTGTCCTCGATGTCGACGAGCTCCTGGAGCAGGTCATAGACCCGGTACCACTCCTGCCCCTTGATCCACTTCTTGAGGTACTCCCCCATGAGGTCACCGGGGAAGTGGTCCGCGTCGCACTTCATGGTGAAGATCCAGATACCCAAGTACCGCGAGAAGTCCCCGTGCCGTTGGAGCTCAGGACGTACATAGAGCATGTGGGTGAAGTTCCAGAGATCTCTGCGCAGGTCGTCGTCCATGCCGTCGCTCTGAACGACCGATCGCATGGGGACGTGCCCGTAGACCTGGGAGAAGGGCTGCATCAGGGGATGATGCCGGAACTCATGTGCGCGAACCTAGTCCGGCGTGTTGGGTGAGAGGCTCCGGAACGAACAGCTGCCTCTCGGCTATCCTCGGTGATCGTAATCAGCTGCTGGCCTCGGGCCGGGCGAAACAGTCCGGCACGCCACGCCAGCAGCCATCCGTTCAGCCGCTGGCCGCGGGCCGGGCTCTCCAGTCATAGGAGGCCCGTCGTGTCCCCCCTTCATCGATTTTCCAGCGCATCCTTGCTGGTCGAGCTGCGCGTGCACCCCTGTTCTTTATGGTCCGCGACCATGCCCACCAAAGTAGAAGTCCCCGTGGTCGTGCCGCAGGCAGAGGAGCAGGCGTCATGACGATTCCAGCTACGATCGTCGCCTTGGCCGTCTGCGTGGCCGTCCTCGGATTCGCGCTCATCTGTGGACTGATCGCGGTCATCCTGCGCCTGAAGCAGGGGCACACCACCATTCCCGCCATTCAGACCGGATTCGCCGCTGCGGCTGTCGGCCTCACCCTCGGCATGGCCATGGTGGGGATGGTCAAGGCGCTGGTGTGAGTCGCACCGTCAGCTGAACACCTCGATGTGCGAGGAGAGCGAACTCTGCTCCTCGCACATCGAGGTGCAGGAACCACGACCTTCGAAGCTGTTCGGAAAACGTCTTCCGAACGCTCGGCCGTCCAGCGCCTCCGGAGAAGGACTTGCAGGAGCCGGTGTTCGGAAACGGTCATCGATGTCGCGGGCCGCGCGCTGACAACCCGACCTGGGCTTCAAAATCGAAGAGCCCGCGTCGAGTGGCGCGGGATCTTCGAGCGGCAGAGCGGGTCCCCGCCATGCTGCGGTTGTCGAGTCAGAAGTTCAGCCCTTCGGCCGGGCGCGGGAGGAGCGTCCTGATGACGACCGAGAGCCGCTTACGGCCGGCATCGCCGCTGAACTGCGAAGCCGCGCCCTTCGAGCCCGACAGCCAGAACTCGGCGCCGGATACGGGCTGAGCGCCTTTTTCGGTGATGATCTCGCCTGCGAGGTTCGGCAGATCCTCCATGACTTCGGCGTAAGCGGCCGGGTCGGCGAGGGACTTCCCTTTTGCACGAACCACTTCGATCACCTGCGGAAGCACCCGGTGCAGCGCAATCGTGCCCTGCCCCTTCTGGATGGCGTAGTCCTTGGGGTTGTTGGCAGGGGCGAAGGGCTCGGGAAGTACCTGCGCAATCCCGGCCCAGTAGGCGTTCAGGAGCTGTGCGATCTTGGCGGGCTCGGCTTTGGCAAGCAGCGGCATGTCCAGCAGCGGACGAAGCGAGCGTACGAAGGCCGCCTGAGGGATCGTCAGCTTGTCGCTGCGCTTGCCCCTCTGGTTCGGCGCCTGGATCCGGCCCGACCACACACCGCCCAGGGCTTCCAGCTCCTCCACCACAGTCTGGCCGCGGGTGATCCAATCGCGCCCTTCCATCTCAAGGCGGTCGGCCAGTTCCGGGTCTTCGTCGGCCATGGACTTGAGCAGAGACCACGCCAAATCGGTGCGCACGGACTTCGCGTTCGTGTTGACCTCGTAGAACTCGGTCATTTCCTCGATCTCAGTGAGTCCGAGGTTGATCGAAAGCGGAACAGGGAAGTTCTCGAAGCCGGAGTAATCAGCGAGGACGACCGCGAGTCCGTCCGCGCGATGCTGTCCGTCGTAGACCCAGATGGGCAGATCCTCCGGGATCTCGATGTAGCCGACCCCGATCCAATCGCCGCCGTTGCTCCGGGCTTCCTCGAAGCCCTCCTGATCGTCCTCGATGACGATCTCCAGCTTGGAGAAGTCCTCCTCCCGGATGTTGACCAGTAGCGGGTTGGGCATCCAGCCGCCCTTCTCGCCGTAGTACTTCGCGGCACTGTTCACCCGAGCCGTCTGGGCGGTCCGCTGGTAGCCCTTCTTCGTGGACGGGTCAAAGACGTCGACCTTCTTGTGGCGCCCGAGATCCTCCGCCCGGATCGCAGTGAGCAGCATGGGACGCCCACTCTGCACGATCACAGCTCCCTGCAGCCTGATCTTCGACGCAGCCTTTTCGCTCTTCAGCTCTGACATTTCAGCTCCCTTTCGTGCGAGCTGAACATCAGCTCGTATCACGACGAGCATATACGAAGATCGAGCTGAGCGACAGCTCGCATATATCGAGCTGTCGCGAAGCTCGCTTTATGTGTATGAGGCTCGCCGGTCCGCTCCCCCTTGGGTATTGCCTGATAACTACGGTTATCGGGCAAGATAGGGCCCGAACGGTTCCGGCGAACTGGCACAACACCATCCGGCGCGAACCGTTCGATTCCTGGTTATCGGGCAACCTCGGCGAAGAGGAGCAGCATGGGCGCGACGACGGCCGACATCGACGACGAGACCACGGTGCCCCTGGCGGTTCACATCGACCAGTTCCTCACCGATCTGGCCAACGCCAACCGGCCCGCCAACACGTTGCGCGCCTACCGCGGCGACCTCACCGGGTTCGCCGAACACGTCGACGGTGATGGCGGGATCGACGGCGTGACCGTGGCGGCAGTGCGCGGGTTCCTCTCCGGGATCGCCGATCTCGCGCCGGCCACCCGCAAGCGGAAGCGGGCCGCGGTCGCCGCGTTCTGCCGGTGGGCGGTCCGCCACGACCTGCTCGCCGCGAACCCGATGGACAAGGTCGACACCATCACCGTGCCCAAAACCCTGCCCCGGCCGGCGGCGGCGGCCGACATCGCGAAGGTGTTCGCCGCGATCTGCGCCCGCCGGCCGCGCAAGGACGTTGCCCTGGATGTGCTGCGGGATCGGGTGCTGTTCGAGACCGCCTATGTGTGCGGCGCCCGCGCGAGTGAGGTCTGCGAGCTGCACGTCGAGGACTTCGACCTGCGCCTGGACGACGAACACGTCCGCCTGCACGGCAAAGGCGGCACCGTGCGCACCGTCCTGCTCGACGACCGCGGCTACGTCGCCATGGTCCGGCTCTACCTCGACCGCACCGGCTACACCGCCGGACCCATGTTCCGCGCGTCCATCAACGGCCGCGGCGGACCGCTGTCCTACTCCGCCGCGCATCACCGGTGGAGCCGGTACTGCGCGAGCGCCGGGGTGGACATCGACATCCACCAGCTCCGCCACTCCCACGCCACCGAACTCATCAACGCCGGCGTCTCCATCGAGGTGGTGCGCAAACGGCTCGGGCATGCCTCCACCGAGACCACCCAGGTCTACGCCCTGCTCGCCGACCAGGTCGCCGACACCGAAATCCGCGCCGCACGGCGGCGTCGCGCATTTCGTGGGTGAATGAAGGCGAACCCGAACTACCCAGCCCGGAGTCCCGCCGTCCGCCGCGTCCAGCATCTCGCGTTGTTGACTGGAACAGCGACGACGATCCCTTCTGAACATCACTCCGACCGCCGCCTCGCGACTCTCGGACGCACCCTCCTCAGGTAGCAGGAAACGAGACGAGTAGTCGAACTTCTGTGAGCTGCGATCTACAACCAATCTCTGGTCATTCCTCCGTGGGGAGGACAGCTTCCAGCGGCACCAGCTCAGCGACCGCGTCCTCGATCTTCTGCGCAAGACCGATCGAAATCAGTTCGGCGGCAACCTTCTTACGGGCAGCCTGGAAGGTGCGGGCACTAGCGATATCGGCGTCCGCTGCGGTTCTCTCGGCGAGCGCTCCGAGTTCTGCAAGACGAATGTGGAGGTCGATGGTCGAGTCATATTTCGGGAAAGGAACCGCGAAGACGTTCTTGTCGAAGTCACGAGGGCCGAACAGCCCCAGAGCCTGCAGTGGTTTGACCCGTTCGAGCAGGGTTGCGGAGTTGAGGATCGCGCACAGATAGTGGCCCTCTGACTCCGTGGTCACGGGAGCCCAGTACAACTTGTGGTCGATGATTGCTGAGTCGTCTCGGACCAGGGCGGAAGCCAGTGTGTTGCCTGACTTCGTGTAGACCACCCTCAGCGCGGCTGTTGGAAGTTGTGCGGCCAGTTGGCCGTGGAAGTCGATGCGGTCGAGCAGCTGCGACGTGTCTGATGACGGCTTGGAGGAGTTCCACGTGGACTCTGCCTGGTTCCACCATCCTGATAGCCCTGGATGCTCTGCGACTTGCTGGGCTTTCAGGATTGAAGTGCTTTCGAGGGGAAGGACCGCCAGTCGCGGCGTGATGCATCGGTGCGGCAGCACGGTCTCCCCGAGATACACCGACCGCACGAAGCGTCGCTCCACTCGCCCTGAGAGTGCGGGCAGGTACTTCCACGGCTCCTTCTCCTGTGTGCTGCGGAAAGAAGTCACCGCGACGCGACCGGCACCCGCTCCGAGCGGACCGGCATCGGCTTTCTGTACGAACAACAGGAGACGCGGATAAAGGATCGCTCCGTTGCGGAACACTGACTTATACGGCGACGGGGGAGGGCCGTCGCCGTCGGAGGGGGCCACCAGAGTTCCCGGAGCCCTCGTGATCCGTGGCGCCGCCTCACTCCATGGAAGGTCCGCGCGGCGGAGTCGTCCGGACCACTTCACTGTCTGACTGGGTACCGCGGTGGCCGCTACAGCTCGATGGCCGTGTACAACGCACGAGACCATTGGGAAACCGGTCGTGGTCTCGGCCAGATCCCAGCTGGTTCCGAAGGCGACGGTGAGGTGATCACCGGTTCCGGTCGCCCACACTCCACTGCGGAACCCCGCATGCGGTTTGCGGGTGAGGGTGCCGTGTGGCATGACGAACGCGAACTGTCCCCCCTTCCGTAGGTACATCTCTACGGCCCGCACGACGAACAGTGTGGACAGATCCCGAGCCGACGCGCCGAGCCCAGTGCTGAGTAGGTTTCGAGGCTTGGCGAGCAACTTGTACCGCTTCTGCATCGGCTCGGTCATCTTCGAATAGCGCAGCCACGGCGGATTGCCCACGAGGATGTCCACCCGATTCCCCGGCTCCGACAGCCATAGCGGGCGAATCAGGTTACGTACGTAGTACCCCCAGATGTGGTTGCGTCCAGAGCGGTGCAGCGCCCGCATTGTCGAGAAGGTGGTCCGAAGGATCGCCGCCTCCTCGTCGGTGACCGCGAATCTACGCAGGATCGGGTCGGCCAGCGTACGGTCCAGCTTTTTCGGGCTGAGGTCGAGCGCGGCATCAGCCATCGCGGAGACAAGCTGGTCGAACCGGCCCGCGTCGCCCAGGATGCTGCGGGGAAATACGAGATCGTCGCCGAAAAGGACACCGCCGCCCTCGACGAGTTCGTGGCCAGCGGTGGTGATGGTGACCCTGTCTGCCCCACCGAACAGGTCTCGACTCTGTTCCCACTGCACCGAGTCGCCCAGATAGATCGGGACTGTGAGCGGACCTCGGTCTGCAGAGTTGATGCGGTCGATCCCGATAGCGAGGAGATAGGTGACACGGGCGAGGGTGACTGCGACGGGGTGAACATCCATGCCGACGACATGTCGGGTTACTTCGAGAACTGCCTGCCCGGTAGGAGTGCCGACGTCCTCGGCGGCATCGAGATAGCGGCGAACCGCGTGGAAGATGAACGTCCCACTGCCACAGCTCGGATCTGCGAGACGAGTGCTGAGCGGGTCTGTGACGCACTCGGCGACGACGCGATCGGCGAGCCAGTCCGGAGTGTAGTACTCGCCAAGCCGTTCCCGCTCCGGAGTGGTGATCACCGACTGGTAGAGCACCTTGAGGACATCGTGTTCGACGCGGGACCAGTCGAACCGAGCGATTCGGCGTCCGAGTTCGGTGACGAACTGCTCACCGCCGGCGACCTCCACGACCCAGTCGAAGAAATCGGCTTCGACGACACCGTAGATCTGGGCGTTGGCGAACTCTGTGCCTGACGTCAGTTGTGTGGGACTCAGAGGGCCGTGCGGCGACACGTCCCAGCCGATTGCCGCGTGAGCGACGAGCTCCGCGGTCACCACCAGCAAGGTGTGATTAATGAAGAGGGCCTCGTCGTCGACAAATCCGGTGCCTGATGCTGTCCGCAGCAGCTTGGCCCACAACTCCCGCTTGAGCTTGACCTCGGGATGGTTGCGGTTGTCGTGGTACAGCACCTCAAGGGTCGCGTAATCGAGCTGGTGGGCAGGCGAATCAGCACCGAGCCGTTGCTCGATTTCCGCTGGTACAGGGCGAATCTTCTCCCGAGTGGCCATGACCGATTCGAGCCACACCAGCAGTGCGTCGTGGTCTGGTTCGCGTGGGCTCAGTTCGAGCTCAGAGACACAGGCCAGCTGATCGTGTGCCAGGTGGTAGAGACGCCAGACGGTGCCGTCTGTGAGGATCCCGACGTAGCGACCCCCAAGTTCCTTGGTGCGCTGCGCGACGTAGCCGGCGAGTTGTTTCTCCGCATCCGCCAGATCTGCGGCGCGCAGGTCCTTTTTGACCTCAATGACTACGTGGCCCGCTTCGATGTCGATACGTCGGCGGGTGCCGTCCGCGACCGGTGACTCCATCGTCACGACATCATCAGTGTCCAACCCGAGTGCCGCTGTGGTGAGCAGCATGTAGATGTCGGCCTGCGTGGTCGCCTCCGGACGTACAGGAGACCGGGAGGCGAGGCGCCCGACGATCGTTTCGAGACTGGGTGACATCCCGCAAATCTAGCCAAGCCACCCGAGTGTTGAGTCGCGGGCAGCGCCCCGTCAGACCATCTTTTGTCGGCTGAGCCGCGAACGACAACGCATGCCCAGCTGAGAGCCGCTTTCACCAGCCTGGCCGATTCAGCTTCTCTAGAAGTCGTTGACCTAGCGCTGCTCCAACGGGACACCACGTCGAACTAAGGTCTCAGACTCTATCCGGATCGCTCGTGGTCGGCCGATCGAGCAGGAGAATCCCCTACAAGCGCGGGCTTCCGCGGTGTCCGGCTGGGGTCTACCCCAGATGGACACATCAAGAGCGAGATCCCTTCTTCTGCACTGCCTTGAGATTGCCTCGAACCACACTGGTGTTGAGGTGGTTGGGACCGAGGATGCGCTCGCAGTCGGTGAGAAGGCGTTCGAACGCCTCGATTGCCTGCTCGACCCGCCCCGCGGCCTGGTAGGCGCTGGCGAGGTTGTTGCGGGTGATCAGGGTGCTGAGGTGGTTGGGACCGAGGATGCGCTCGCAGTCGGTGAGAAGGCGTTCGGACTTCTCGATTGCCTGCTCGACCCGCCCCGCGACCCGGTATCCGTGGGCGAGGTTGCCGTGGGCGCTCAGGGTGTCGGGGTGGTCGGGACCGAGGACCCGCTCGCAGTCGGTGGCGGTCTGCTCCAGCAACGGGATTGCCTGCTCGACCCGCCCCGCATCCCGGTAGGTGTTGGCGAGGTTGCCGTGGGCGCTCAGGGTGTCGGGATGGTCGGGACCGAGGACCCGCTCGCAGTCGGTGGCGGTCTGCTCCAGCAACGGGATTGCCTGCTCGACCCGCCCTGCGGCCTGATAGGCGTGGGCGAGGCTACCGTGGGTGATCAAGGTGCTGGGATGGTCGGGACCGAGGACACGCTGCTGGTCGGTGAGGAGGCGCTCGGACTCCTTGATTGCCTGCTCGACCCGCCCCGCGGCCCGGTATGCGTGGGCGAGGTTACCGCGAGTGAGCAGGGTGCTGAGGTGGTCGGGACCGAGGACACGCTGCTGGTCGGTGAGGACGTGTTCGGACTCCTTGATTGCCTGCTCGACCCGCCCCGCGGCCCGGTATGCGTGGGCGAGGTTACTGCGAGTGAGCAGGGTGTTGGGGTGGTCGGGACCGTGGATCCGTTCGCAGTCGTTGAGGAGGCGTTCGAACTCCCCGATTGCCTGCTCGACCCGCCCCGCATCCCGGTAGGCGTTGGCGAGGTTACTGCGGATGAGCAGGGTGTCCGGGTGGTCGGTGCCCAGGACCCGCTCGTGGTCGGTGATCGAACGGTGTGCGGACTCGATGGCACGGGTGAGGTCTGCGGTCTCGATCAGCTGGCGCACAGCCCATCTGCTGATTGCGAGCAGCAGCTGCTGGATTTCTTCAGAGACCAGGGAGGCTAACGGGTTATGGGTGAGGGCATCGATCTGCTCGATGAGGTGAACCCCCTCCGACCGCCGGCTCCATGCGTCAGAGCGATCGAACAACCGGGCTGCGAGGACGACGAGGGCCGAAGCGACGATGGTTTCGGTGGTATCGGCGTCGCGGGCGCGTTCGCGCAGGACGCGGGCGGTGAGGCGGTGGACGGAGAGGGTCGTGTTCGCGGTGCTGGTTTCGTCGATGGCCCAGCTCAGCAGGCAGCGCTGTACGCAGTGGTCGATCGCGTCATCGACCAGATCGTCCAGGTCGGGGTGGACGAGCAGGGCACGGTCGACCCCGGAAGGAGCGAGCACCGCGAACAACCCGAGCAACCAGGCGATGACGGTGTCGAGTTCGGTGTCGCCGGTGGGCTCTTCGGCGGCTTCGATCGCGAATAGCAGGGCTTGGTCCACGCTCAAGGGGTGGTCCTGACCGTCTTGTTTGCGCAGTGCCTGCGGCAGGGTTCTGCTGCGCAGCCTGGTCAAATACCGCTCGTAGTTCATGGCTGGTGATGCCGCGATCGTGCCCGCGGCGGCCGCGAGCGCAAGCGGGAGGTCACCGAGTTCTTCTGCCAGCTCGTCTGCGTTGTCGGGGTCGTCGTCGATGCCGGTGGCCTCGGCGAGGTAGGTCAGTGATTGCGGGCGGGTGTAGCCAGTGCCGGTGTCGATGACGACCCTGCTCAATCGCGCGAACCCGCGATGGGTGCTGGTGATCACCACTCGTGTGGCTCCGGCGGTGGGTAGCAGCGACCGCACCAGGTGTATTTCGGTGGCGTTGTCGAACACCAGCAGTGCTCGCTGGCTGTGGGTGTGCAGGTGATCGCGTAACCGTGCTGCCGATACTTCGGCGTCCCCGTCGGGGTCGGCTACCCCTAACCGGTCGGCGATCGCCGCCAAGCCCGAGTGCAGCAGATCGGCGGACTCGGCCTCGACCCACCCCACCAGCCCCTGGCCGGAGGCCAGGACACGGCGGGCGTAGGCGGCGGCGACCTGGGTCTTGCCCGCACCCCGCATCCCGGTCACCACCACCGCCACCCGCTCCCCGGCCAGCCCCCGCTCCAACTCGTCGAGCTGGTCACGGACCACAAAATGCTCCGGCTCGTCCGGGATCTTGCCGACCACCACCAGCTCCGCCCGCGGCGCCGAGGACTCAGACTTCCTGGCCCGGACAGGTGGTGAGCCCGTCGCACCGGCACGGTGGCCGACAGTGGCGTCATCGTCGCTCCCTGTGTCCGGGCCTTCAAGGGATTCGACAGCTGCGGCGGCGTCGCGACGGGCGAGCCAGTCCTCTCGGGTACGGCGGTCCAACGGTTGTTGTTGCGCCAGGCGGCCCGCGCGGCGAAGGAAGAACTCCAGGACCGCGACCAGCTGCTCGTCCTTGCGTGGCACGGTCCTCGGTTTCGAGGGACTGATAGGAAACCAGCTGCGCACAGTGCCTACCGGCACACCGGTGTTCCGGGCGATCACCTGCACCGACGGTGGACGCCGATCGGTCACCGCCCGCGCCGCTACCCGTAGCCTGTCCAGTTCGGCGAAGAACTCCGCCCGGGCGTCCGTCATCTCGGTCATCACCACGCCCGCACGAGGTGCGAGTCGTGGCGACTCGACACGACTCGTCGAATCCTCACACCCCGAAATTTGATGCCTGACATGCGCATTCACGCACTCTATCCACTCCGTGCTGCTCGCGGAGCCCACACTGCTGCGGCTGTCCTGGATCTCGACACTCGATCCGGAAGCCACTCCAGGAGGCCCTCATGAACCAGACGCTGCGCAAGGCACTGCTGGTCACCATCGCCGCACTGCTCGGCATCATCATCGGCATCACCGCAGCCCTGCTCACCCACTTCGGCGGCGGACACGTCACCGAAGCGATCCGCGACGGCGGCATCGGCTTTGCCGCCGCCACCGGATTCGTGCTGCTGATCCTGACCCACCTCGACCTCCTGTGACCGGCAGCCCGGTCAGGACGGTCAGGCAGCAGCACCTGACACCTCCACGGATCGGCTGCTGCCCCGGCAGATTACGGTCGAGCGCACCCAGACATGGCTGGCCGCCGGTTTGGGCGCGTTACCGGCGGCCAGGAACAGCCCCCGTCGCCGTCGAGTTCTCGTCGCCTCGGCCGCTGGAGGACGCCCGGCTCTGTCGCCGCCCAGCAGCAAACCCGCCATCGATGTCGGGTTGAGGTGTACTCCAGACGGACGCTGCACTGTCTCGACCCCTACCAACCAAGAGATCAGCTGGGCTGTCCGACGCTGTCTTCTATGAATCCCCTCGTCGGCTGAGCGTAGGTGATGGCGGGTACTGCAGCGAGGTCGCCGTCGACCTGGAGATCGGATCGCGCGGCGATGTAGAAGGCGTCCCGGGCCCGTCCTGTGCGGTTGTACAACTCGATGAAGCGCTCACCGCCACCGGAGTATGAAGTGTTGAAGGTCTGGCGAAGGTTCCAGACCTCCCAGGCCCACGTTCGGGCTGCGGAGACCACAGCTGGATCTCCGAGCAGGATGACCGACTCGAAGAGTCGCATCCGCTCTGTTTCGAGTTCTTCGAGCTGCACGCGACCGGCACTGAGCTCGATGGTCGCATGATCGGGCCACATTTCAGACCAGCGACCTGCGGCAATCATGAGATGCATACGCACTTCGGATTTCACCGCGGCGGCGAAGGCAGCGTAAGCGGTGTGCCGTACCACGTCCCAACGGACAGAGTGGGTCCTGTTCCACTTGGTCGATTCGATCCAGCGCGTGTTCCACTGAACGATCACGATTCCGATGAATGCGATGGCGGCACCGATAACTGTGCCAAGCCAGGTCTCCACAGCAGCTCCCCCTCCAGTCGGACGCTCATCGAGCGGCAGTCTCAACGATATCGACCGAAGTCAGCCGAGTCTTGCTGTCGTCCTGTTCGACTCGTTCGTACCCGACTGGGCGCGTACACCTTCCAGAACCTGACGTAGGACACAGGCACCGCCGCTGGCCTGGGCGTCCTGCCGGCAGCATCCGTGCCGGGCCCTGCTCGAGATGGAGGCGATCGAAAAGGCCACGGGACAACGTTTTTCGCGTCGATGTCGGTGAACGCGGTTACGGTTGAGGAGGCGTTGGGGCCTGCCACGGGCGGCGCGGGGGAGGGATTGCGGTGCTGGTTCTACGCGGAGATCGTCAGGGCATTCCGGAGACCGAGCTGAAGGTCCTCGATTGGCTGCGCGCGTCTGATCTTGCCGGTGTCGTGGTGTCCGGTGCCCAGGTGCAGTCCAGCAACCGACGGCACCGCGGTAGTCGCCGATGGCTCAACGACAGTGTGGAAGCCGATCTGATTGTGATCACTCCGCAGGCCTGCATCGTCATCGAGGTCAAGGGCATCAAGAAGCCTGTCAGCGGCGTGCTCTCGTGCCCGGTCAACGGGCGCTGGACCATGCCCGGCGTGGACGAGCCGGTGAACGTGCGAGGACGCGACACCAACCCGATCGACCAGGCGAAGGAAGCCATGTTCGGGTTCAAGGGCCTGGTCGACAAGGCGAGCCCCGGGCCCGGAACCTTCGTCCTCGCGCTGGTCGTGGTGATGCCGATCCCCGGTTACACCGTGACACTGAACCCCGGCGAGATATCAATGCCCCCCGGCTGCGAGATCCTGCTCGCCCCACACCGCGATGCCTTGCATCGCTGGTTCGCACCCGAGCCGCGCGGCGCCAAGGGCGCGTTCCATCGAGCCCGCGCCTACCGGCCCGAGGCACCGTGGACGGCCGAGCGGGTCATGCGGGTGCTCGACGCCCTGATGCACACCCACGACGTCACAATCAACGACCTGACCAAGCACGGATTCCTCACCGAACAGTCCATCGCGTCTGGCCCGCCCACGCCGTCGACGTCGACCGAAGCGGCGCCCCACGATTCGGCGATCCCGCCGCTGTCTTCACCGGTCGAACCATCTTCTGGACCGCCGACCTCTTCCCCACACCTGCAGGCGGTACCAGAGACTGCTCTGGACAACGTGCACACGACCGCCCCCCACCCCGACCCGGCTGTGCGCCCACCGGCTAGCTCTGTCGAGGAAGATCCCGCTTCCAAGACACACCCAGTGCGGACGCTGGTGCTCGCCGCAGCCGCCCTGGTCACGGTCGGTACGGCTCTGTGGGGATTCGCTGGATGCAGCTCGACCAATTCACAGCACGACGCGCCCGCTCCCGTCGAGACCAGCAGCATTGCGCCTACACCGCCACCGGAACCGGCTGCCCTGGAGCCCCCACCGGCACCTCTGGATGAGGAGCTCCTGCCCGAAACACCGCCACCGCCACCGCCTCAGCAGCCCGCGGGCTGCTTCCCATTTCAGTCGAACTGTTGATCGCCGCTAGCCGTCTTATCGACGCCCGAAGTTGAAAGGTCACCACAACAAAGGGCTCCGGTCCGGAACACAGTTCAGCCCAGGGGTTCGCGCCCTGGGCTGAACTGTGTCACGGGTGGCGGACTACCTGTTTTCGATCACCGGCCGATCTCCTCACCGTGCAGGCGCCGGATGTGCGGCGAGTGGATCGGGCCGGTGGCCTGTGTGGTGACGGCCGGGCTGGTGGTGCAGGCACGGACCGGGCCTGTGGAGCAGCCTGCGGTAGCGGCTCGCCGTTGGGCGAGCGCGTCGTCGCGGGCGGCTGCGATCGCGGTGATCCGGTCCTTCCACCGCCCGCGACGCTCGATCGCGGCCTGCCCGGCCTGCCCGGCGTCGCGGGCGTGACCGTCGACGACCTCACGGATCGCGGTCATGGTGTCGGGTCGGATCCCGGTGTCGCGCAGGTGTTGTCCGAGTCGGGTGCGTCTGGTCAGGAAGGCTTCGCGGTCGGAGTCCAAACCCAGCAGCGACCCGCCATAGGCCACGCTGTCCAGGGTGCTGCCGATCGCCGACACCGAGGATGCGAGTTTGCCGTGATCACGGTGGCTCAGGTCGACACCCGCGTCGCTGAGCAGTCGGGTCACTTCCCCGGTGACCGCCGAGCAGACGCGGTATCCGGTGGCGTAGCTGCGTTTGTCGTCGACGGCGGCTTTGGTCCGTTCGTCGACCCACATCAGCTCCGGCAGTTCGGTTTCGCTGCTGATGGTGCCGGTGTCGATGTCGCCGATCACGGCGGTGAGGTGGTGGCGTTCGGCCGCGGTCAACCCTTTGGCGGTGGCGGCGGTGTCGAGCAGTTCGGTGCGGGCGGTGGTCATGCGGTCGATGCGGGCACCGATGTCGTCGCTGACACCGAGGTTGTCGCGTTCGTCGTCGGTGAGGTCTTGGGTGGCGAGGTAGTTGATGTCGCTGTGATGCTCGCGGGCTTCGGTCGCGTACTCGTGCAGCTGCTCGAAGACTTGGTCGCGGTCGACCCAGCCCGGCCACACCTGGAACCCGATCTGTTCGAGTTCGTGCATGGTCGCGGCGCCGACCTCACGCACGGCCTGCTGATCGGCGTCGGTCATCACCGAAATCTCTTCCGCGATCTGCGCGGGGGCGATACGGCGCTCGGTGAACTGTTCCAGCAGTTGCGGTATCCGGCCACGGACTTCCTGCCCGGGGTCGACGAGCACCGGGGTGTCGAGCAGGTCGACCCCGGCGGTGTGGTCGGTCAGGTAGTCGACGGTGAACTCGATCAGTGCCCGGTCGGTGTCGGCGCACCGCACGCCCGCCAGCTCCCCGCGCAGCTGCTCCCGCCGCTCGCCCAAGTCGCTGCTACTCGCCGGGGTCGCCTCAGCCCACGCCTGGACCGCCTGGTTGACCGCGGCGGCAGTGTGATCGGGCAGCGCCAGCCCCGAGACGACATCGATAATCGCGGTTTCCCGTGCCCGCACCGCGCTGGTTTCGGCGGCGGTTTGGGCGGCGGCCGCGTCGAAGCCGGGATCGACACTGACCTGCCAGGATTCGGGGTCGATACGCACACCCCACTCGGCGGCCAGCCCGCTGGTGATCTGTTCGGCGAGCCGGGCGGCGGTGTCCGAGCCCGGCGACCAGTACAGGGCGTCGGCCAGCAGCGTGGTGTCGGTGTAGGGGTCACCGATCCCCCGGACCGCCGACAGTCGTGTTTCGGCCGCGTCGAGGTCGCGCCGGAGTCCGGCCAGGTACTCGGCTTCGACGTCACCGCCGGCGCGGGCGGCCTGGTCGAGGTCGGTGTCGAGGCGGTTGCGGCGGTCGCGGGCTTGGTTGGTCGCGACCAGGGCGTGCAGCCACGCCCTGCGCTGACCGAGCCCCTGCGGCCGGACCCGCTCTGCGGTGGATTCGTTGGTGTTCACGATGGTTTCCTCCTGGAGGGTGGGGGTTTCGGACCAGGTCGGTCCGAGGTCGGTGGGGGTGTGCAAGTCATCAGCGGTGTAGCCGCGGCGTTCGGCGGCGCGCAGCTGGTGGGTGCGGGTGGCTTTCTCGATCGCCGCCAACTGCGCCGGTGACGGGGTCCGTTTCGGGCGGGCCTTGGCGATGTCGAACAGGAACGCGGTCAGGCGGCGGCCGCGGCGCTGACGGATCATGAGCGCGGCGACGTCCTGGCCACCCGGGGACAGGCCGGCGTCGCGGAGTTGGCGGCGGGTTTTCAGGTGGGACGGGGCAGCCCGCCACGGGTAGGTGGCGGGCTGCTGGTCACGGGTGGTCATCGGATCAGGTGGTGGCGGGTCAGCACCGGTCAGCCGTGCCACTGTCGGTGAGGCCTGTGGCGATGGCGGTGCGGCGGAAGTACTCGGCGTCGTGGGCTTGGGCGTCGAGCACTGCCTCCACCTGCCTGCGGGTGAGGCTGTCGTACCCGGCGGCGGTGAGGAGTTGGTCGAGTTCGCCGCAGTGGCCCAAGCATCGCTGCCGGAAGGCAACGGTGTTGGTGTCCGAGCCGATGTGCAGGTGCGAGAACTCGATGTTCTGCAGGGCGGCGCAGATGTCGTAGTAGAGATCTGGGTCGAGGTGATCGGTCGGCCCGAGCAGCATGCTGATCTCGCAGCCATGCGAGGTCAGCATGCGGATCACCGCCCGGTCGTGGCGCTGGGCGGCGGACAGCTCCTGCTCCTGCTCCTGGTGTTGGTTGTTGTCGGTGCTGGTCATCGTGGTGTCCCTTCGGGTTTCGGTGTGGTGGGAGTCGGTGTCAGATCTCGATGCCGGGGCCGTGGTCGCGGCCGGGGTCGATGTGGGTGGCGTGGTGGACTCCGGCGCCGGGGTTGGTGGTGCGTGCGCCGCGGGCCCGGTGTGCTTTGAGCGCGGCCGCGGCGGTGGGGTGGGCGTGGCCGGCGGAGGCGGCCACGCGTTGGGCGATGGAGTCCTCGTCCATCCCGGCGGCGCGCAGGCGTTCGGCGAGCTGGGTGCGGCGTTCGCTGCTGTCGTAGGGCGGGGGTTCGGGGCTGCGTTCGGCGATGACCGCATCGGTGCGGGCAGCCCACCGGTCGGCGATCCGGGCGGCCTGCTTGCCGACGGTCGCGGCTTCACTGGCGCCGAGGTCGAGCTGGGCGCGGACCTGGTTGCGCAGCGGCTCCCGCGCACCGGCGGCGGCCAGTTTCTGGTCGAGGCGTTCGGCCAGGCCGGTGGCTTCGTAGTTGGGCAGCGTCGCCCGCCCCGAGGCGAGATCGGTTTGCGCACCGATCACTTGGGTGACCGCATCCCGGGTTCGCCGCGCCGCCGCGGGTGGGGCGGCGTTGGAGGCCAGGACTTGCTCGACGTGGCGACGGGTGGCGCGGGTGGTGTCGTGGGCGATCTGGGTGGCGTGGTCGGCGTCGAGGGCGGCGGCGGAGCGGTCGTCTACGAACAGCATTTCCGGCACCGCCACCCCTGTGGTGGCGGGCAGTCCGGCGCGGGCGGGTAGCCGCACCCCGGACTCGACATCGCGCAGGACGGCGCGGAGTTGGTCGCGTTCGAGGTCGTGCAGGCCTTTGCCGTCCTTGATCGCTTTCACGATCTGGGTGCGGTGTCGGGCGGCGGCTTTGCGCATCTGGGCGGCGGTGGCGTCGTCGATATCGGCGGCCTTACCGGCGGTGGCTTCGGCTTGCGGGGCAAGCGTGGCGTACATGCGCACCGTGGTCGCCAGCTCCTCGCGGTCGACGTGGTCGGGCCACAGCCGTGCGAAGGCCCCGGCGGGGTTTTCGCGGATGGCGTTGCCGCGGGCCCGCACCGCTTCCTGGTCTTCGGGGGTGAGCACGGCCAGCGCGTCGGTCAGGCGCGAGCGCACCGAGGCGGTGGGACGGCCGGTGCGCAGCAGGTCCTGATAGGAGGTCAGCAGCCGGTCCACCCGGGGTTTGGCCTCTTCCCCGGCATCCACGAGCGGTGCGGGCATGCGCAGCAGTTCCCGGGTGGGCGTGACCGCCCGCACCGCCCCGAGCTCGCTGTCGGGGACCTGCTGGTTGGGGGTGCCGAGATATCCGGCGATGAATCGGATCTGGGTGCGGGTCTGCTCGTCGACCTTCTTCTCGGTCAGTTTCTTGGTCAGCTGGTCGAGTTGGCGGGCGCTGGGGTTGGTGCGCCATGCCTCGATGTCGGCGTACAGCTGGGCTTTGACCGACTCGTCGAGATCCTGTGCGGCGACCGCCTTGACCATGTGGTCCTGGGCCAGCCGGGTGCGAGCCTCACCGGCGCGGGCGGCTTCGGCGTCACGCAGCGCGTCGGCGATCTCCGGGGTGGGAGTGTCGGCGTCGGCGGTGTAGGCGTGCGGGTCGATCCGCACCCCGAACCGCTGCTCGACATGACCGGCGAGCTCCCGCAGCGACGCCGCGGCCACGGCACTGTTGGGCGCCCACGCCGCGGCATCGCGCACGGCTTCGGCGATCTCGGTGCGAGAAGCTTTCTCCCAGCCGTTGTCGGCCAGGGTCCGCAGCCGGGTCTCGACCGCAGCGCACTCGGCGGCCAGCCGCACTTCGGCGGCACGGCGTTCTTCCGCGGCGTCCTCGGCTGCCTTCTGGGCGGCGCGTAGGCGCTGGGTGACCATCGCCTGGGCCATCGCCAGCATCTGCTGCATCAGCAGCCGCCAGAACATCACCGCTTGGGTGCTGGCGTGGTCGATGTCGGGGGTGGTGTCGGCCGGCCGGTCGTCCAGGGACGGGGCCAGCATGTAGTCAGGCATCGGAGCGGTTCCTTCCGGAGACACCGCCGAGATTTCGACGGGAGCGGGACGCCCCGACACCACCGGTGAGGGTGGTGTCGGGGCGGAGGAGAAAGGGTCCAGGTGCGGGATCGGGTCGAGGTCGGCGATCTCGTGACCGCAGGCCAGATGGTCGGTGAGGTCCTTGCCGGTCGCGGCCTGGACCACCCGCACCCGCCCGACCAGCCCGGACAGGCTGGCCATCACACGTTCAGCGCGCCGGTATCCGGCGGTGTCACGGTCGGCGACGATGACGACCGTGCCCGCCCCGGCCAGCCACTTCGCGTGCTCGCCCGACCAGGACGTGGCGCCGCCGGCGTTGGTGGTGGCACACAGTCCGGCGGATTCGGCGGCGTGGACGTCCTTTTCGCCTTCGACGACATAGATGACCCCGCCGTCGGCGATGGTGTCGAGGACTTGGGGCAGCCGGTACGGGATCGGGTCGAACCCCCCGAACTCCATCCGCCCCGACTGCGGGTCCCAGTGGGACTGGCGGAAGTCCTTGTCCCGGCCGTGTTCGAAGTCCGCCTCACGGCGGATGACCTCACCGGCGACAGTGCCGTCCGCCCGCACGTATTCGTATGCGGCGACCTTCCGCCACGGCGAGACCTGGCGGCCGAGATCGGGGCGTTTCGGTTGGGTGGCGGGTAGTCCGGCGGCGGACAGGGCTCGGTCGGCGGGTGAGAGCGGTTGGGGGCGGGGCCGGTTCGCGCGGCGGCCCCGCCCCCCACTGCCCTCGATGCGCCGGTCGAACATGTCGCGGACCTGCAGCCCGACGGCTGCGAGGACGTCGTCGTTCTCGCAGCCGGCGAAGCAGCGCACCACCGTCCGCTGGGCGGTGGAGTCGTACTTCACCCCGAGTGAGGGCTTGTGGTGGCGGCCGTCGCCTTCGTGGGCCGGGCAGCAGTACTTCGTCCACGCCCCCGAGGGCCTGCCGGGGCCGACGGCCTGGTCCAGGGCGGCGGTGATGGTCTCCCATGACCCCTGCGCCCGGGCAGCAGTGCGGTGGTGGTTGTGGGCCGGGGCGTTCATTCCAGGAACGTCCTGACCACGCGGGTGGTGCCGACCGAGGGCGCGGGCACGAACAGGGCCGTGGAGTGCGGGGTGTAGTCCTCGGCGTCGCTGGTGCCGGCGGGGGCGGCGATGGTCGGCAGCGTCCGCAGGCATTCGCCGCCGCGGTTGTGCCCGTGCTGGACCGAGCAGTACTTGAACGGGCCCTCGGGGTCGAGGATGCGGGCCATGTGCGGGTCGAAATGCACCAGCCAGAACAGCGACGACTCGGTCGTCTCCCCCGTGCGCAGCGCCTCGAACGCGCGGTGCAGGGCGGTCATCCGGTTGTAGACCTCGCCGTGGTCCCACCAGCGCGGGCACCACGCCAGCTGCGAGTCACGCCCGTGCACATCCCGGCGATACAGCTTGGCCACGTACTCCTCGACGAACTCCTCCACCGAGGCGAACATCTGCTCGCCCCCGTCGCCGTCGTCGTCGGTCTCGGCCACCGCCGCGGCACCAGCAGTGCCCGGTTCCGGTTCCGGCTCGGGTTCGGGATCCAGCGCCAGCGTGGTCTCCAGGACCGCGGTCTCGCGCATCCCGGCCAGCACCTCCGGGGTGAGCATGCTCTCGACCACGTCGTCTGCGATGGCCTTGGCCTTGGCGGCCAGCGACGCGGTGACCGCGCGAGCGACAGCGGTTTCCAGCAGCTCCCCCAAGTCCATCTGCGGGATCACCGCCGCCGCATCCGTTTCGGGCGCGGTCTCGCCGGTGGTCTGGTTGGTGTTGGTGGTCTCGCTCATGCGATGTCCTCCTTGCTGGTCAGGGGCGGCACGACGCTCAGCAGCGGCGCCGCCTTCGGAGTGGTTGCGGGGCCGTGCTCGGCGATGGAGGCGGTCACGGCGGCGGCATACGGGCGGGTCATCCATGGCACCGTCTCGGCCAGCACCGCGCGGTGACCGGAGGTCAGCACCAGCGCGCGGCCCTTGGGCAGCGCGGCCAGATCGCTCGGGGTGAGGGTGCGTTCGGTGGTGCGGGAGGTCGACCTCGAGGTGGAGTCCTTGGACTTGGAGACCGAGGTGGTCAGGGTGTAGTGGTCACCGACCAGCTCGGAGACATCACGCAGGAACCCGGTGTCACGCAGACCGGCGCCGAGCACGACGACATTGGCCGCCGACAGCAGCGCCCGCATCCCGTCCTCACCCCAGCAGCGCACGCCCTGGCCCCAGGACTGCAGGATCGTCATCACCACGATCCCGCGGGACCCGAAATGGGAGTACTGCTTGGGCAGGTCACGCCACCTGACGATGTTGGCGGCCTCATCGAGCAGCACCAGCATCGGCACCGGCAGCCGCCCACCCGCGTGGCGGGCGCCGACGGTCTTCCCGGCGGCGGCGACCGCCGCGCACAACGCCGTCACCAACGGCCCCGCCGAGCCTTTGCCCTCTTCACTGAGCGGATACAGGGTGTCGCGGGAGGTGACGAAGTTGTTGGCGTCGAACGCCTTCCGGGGACGCTGTCCGGCCTGCGGTGGGCTGACCCACGGCTGGATCCGCGAGTACTTCAAGCACGCGGCCATCTTCTTCGCGGTGCCGAAGATGCCCGCCCGCTGCTTGTCCGGCGCCTGGTACTGGGCGTTCAACGCCGCCGCCACCAGGGTGAATCCGGCGCGGTCGCAGATCTTGACCGGGGTGGTGTCCTTGACGTCGGTCACCCACTCGAACACCTGCGCCACCGGCCGCTTGTCCAACGCCGCCGCCAGGAACAGCCCCGCCAGCAGGTCCTCGCCCTCGGGCTCGAAAAACGCGTCCCCGCGATCGGAGTCCCCCGCGGCGGCGAAATGCGCGGCCAGCTCCGCCGCACGCTCTTGGGCCCCCAGCCCGCCCTCGTCACCGAGGACCCACGCCATCGGATCCCAGAACCAGGAGCACTCCTCCCCCGCCACGCCTTGCGGGTCGAACACCCACACCCGGCCCCGCTGCGCACGGGCCGCGCGGGTGGCGTCGACGACGTCACGCTTGTTGCTGGTGGCGACTACCGCGCCGGGGGCTTCCATCACCGCCGGAATCACGCGGCTGGTGGACTTACCCGAGCGGGGACCCCAGATATCGAGGTGCAGGTCCTCATAGGAGGCGTAGAGGGCGCGACCGTCGAGGACCGCCCGCCCGATCAGCACACCCGGCGCGTCATCGGCACCCAGCTGCACGTTCAGCGCCGCGGCCTTCGCCATGATCGCGTCGCGACCCAGACCGGCGAGTTCCTTGCCGCGGGCCATGAACCGCGCCTGCGCATCCACGGCTTCACGCTTGATGCGGCCGCGATCTCGGTAGAGAGCCTGGCATTTGCGGCACGTCGCCCGCCACGCCCACACCGACCCGGCGACCGTGGCCACCGTGCCCGCGACCAGGGTGACCGCACCACCGGTCGCGGCGGCGGTCCACACCAGGTCACCGGTGGCGATATTGATCGCCATGGTCACCGGATTCCAGGACACATCCTGATCGGGGCCGCCGTAGAGGGCCTCACCGATGCGGATGCTCATCCCGGCCGCCTCACCCAAACCGAACCCGACGGCCACGGCGATCGGGTACTGCAGACCCTCCTCGAAATCGGCACTGCCGCGAGGGGCTTTCACGCTGCGGTCCACACCGCACCTCCTGTGGGGTTGGCCGAGACGACGACGCGGGTCGCGCCGTCGTGGCCGTGAATCGAACGGATGTCATCGAGGGACGAGGCCTCGACCGTCGTGCGGACCGGGCCGCGCCAGCGCATCGAGACCGTGCCGTCCGGCCACACCACCCCATCGGCGACCACACCGGTCCCGGAGAAGCCGGTGATGTCGCGGTCGCGGTGGAGCTGGAAAAACCGCACTGCGGCGGTGGTTTCGGTGCTGGCCATCACGCGGCCCCCCACACCCGGATCGGGCCGCCGGCCGCGATCTCGGCGAGCTTGTCGGCGGCCGCATGGCGGCGCGCCTTGCTGCCGTCGACGGTGGGCACCAGCACCCCGGCGACCACACAGTCGGTCAGCAGCCGGGCACGCACCAGCGACTCGGCCCACGCCGCGCATTCGGCCAGCACCGGGCAGCCCGCGCACACCGCTTGCGCGGCCCGCACCTGGCTCTGCCGCAAACCGGACACGAAGAACGCATCCTGCGGGATACCGGCACACGACCGCTCCGGCCTCGACGCCGGATCCAGGAACCTGCTCACCGCTGCTCACCCCCGACCGACACCGAGGGGGTGGTGGTGCGCAGGGAGCAGAACGGCTCACACGGGCCCAGCTCACGCGTCACCGGCACCGTCGAGTACTCCCGCGACGGGAACGCCAGCAAGACAGCGACCATCACCGCCAGTCCGACCAGCACGACACCGGCCAGCAGCAGCGCCATCGCCGACACCACCCCGGCCCCACGGCCACCGGTGTCCGGCACGATCACCAGCGGGATGTCGATCACACGCTCGCGCACCATCACGCCACCACCGGCATGGCGACGAACGCCCGCGCCTCGGCAGCGGTCAAACCGAGCACCGCGGCCCACCGCTCGACTTCCAGCTGCTGCGGGGCGACCGCGATCCGCATCGCCGCCGACGCCTGCTCCCGGGTCAACTGCCGCCCGGGCAGGTAGTCCACGACCCACCGGTCCTGGCCCACGTAATCGGCGTGATGCTCGGTCGCCTCCGACACCATGTGGCCGTCAGCGACGTACACCGCCGGGATCGTGGGAGCTGCTGCGCGGCGCCATGTCTCGCGCGTCCACACATTCGGGATGTTCATCTGTTCCTCGCTTTCTTCGGGGCCGTCCAGGCCCACGCCTGATCGAGTGAATCACAGACAATCGATTCAATCAATAGTGAATCGATTGACCAGATTGACCTGTGATCCACCTATGATGTCCGGGTGAGGAAGCCGACCCAGCCCCGATACGCTCAGATCGCCGACGAACTGCGCGCTCGAATCGAGCGAGGGGACTACAAGCCTGGGGATCAGATCCCGACAAAGGCTGAGCTCATGGCCCAATGGGGCGTCGCGCTGAACACTGTGGCGCGCGCGGTTACTGAGCTACAGCAGGCCGGTCTGATCGAGACACATCAAGGTCTCGGGAGTTTCGTACGGGTCCCCCCTGAGCCAGAACCGGCCCCTCAGGACGAGCTCGCAGTACTGCGGGCGCGTGTCATTCGGTTGGAGGAGCAGTTGGCGGCGGTGTACGAGCACCTCGGCCTAGAGCCTCCCCCTCTTGACGCTGCCTCCTAGCGCGGACGTTCTGATGTCGAAATGTCCTGTCGGCCATGCGAAGAAGTCTCTGCCGGTATCAGCGCGGTCGGAACCGACGCTGATCCACCTTCTACCGAACTTGCACCGAACTTCGGAAGCTGAGACACCCGGGCCAGTGAAACGATGACCTACATGGAACTCAACGGCCTCCCGGTCACCGTCGATCAGTTGAAAGCCCTGGCGCTGGTCAACTACGGCCACTTCACTTCGATCCGAGTCGAAGGCCACGCCGGCGCACGAGGACTCTCCTTGCACCTCGATCGCCTGACCCGGGACTGTCGTGAGGTATTCGGCGTCGAGCTGGATCCTGACCGCGTTCGGTCGCTGATCCGCCATGCCCTGAACGGCACAGACAAGGCTGTTGTCCTG
The DNA here is from genome assembly GCF_015477835.1 of Nocardia higoensis. Classification (NCBI taxonomy): domain Bacteria; kingdom Bacillati; phylum Actinomycetota; class Actinomycetes; order Mycobacteriales; family Nocardiaceae; genus Nocardia; species Nocardia higoensis. The sequence goes on from NZ_JADLQN010000011.1 coordinate 44,622, forward strand.
AGGATCACGGTCTACGATCCCGCCCTGGAGCTCGGTCGCCCCGCCGCTGCGGCTGATCCCCACATCCTGGTGACCTTCCGTGAAGCTGGAACCGTACCGTTGGGCCCTCTTGCCCTTCAGTCCGCTGTCTACTCACGGGATTTGGCAAGGGTGAAGCACATCGGGCTCTTCGGTGCTCTCCATCAGCGGCGAGCTGCCCAGCTCAATGGCTTCGACGACGTCGTGTTCACTACGCCAGAGGGGGCAATCAGTGAGATCGCAACCTCCAATATCGGGTTCATCGATGAAGAAGGCCGCCTCATCTGGCCGCGCGCGGACGTGTTGCCCGGGACCACGATGCGCTTGATCAGCCAGGCCCTCGACGAGGACGTCAACACCAGCCCCATCACGCTGTCGCAACTGGGCGACTTCGCGGCGGTTGTGGCCACGAACGCGGCAGTGGGGGTCCGGGCGGTGCACCGCATCGATGACGCACGATGGCCTGTTGATCACCAGGTCATCGACCACATCCGCAAAGAGTATGAGGCGATTCCGCCAGAACGGATTTGACGATCGGTGGGGAGACCATGGGGAGTGGGCGATGATTTCGAGCGTCAAACGATGGACCGGCGCAGAGGTTAGGGCGCTTCGAGAAGCGCGGCGGATGAGCGTTGTCGACTTCGCGGCTCATCTGGGGGTCAGTGATCGCATGGTCTCCAAGTGGGAGTCCGGCGGGCGCCGGATCTGTCCTCGGCCGATCAATCAGGCGGCCCTCGACACCTCGCTCTTGAGGCTGGACCCTATGGCACGTGCGCGCTTCACTGAGTTCGTATCGCCTGACGTGCTCAGCGAAGCCCGAGACACCGATGTCGATGACGCGCGCGAGCGCGTACGACATCCAATCGATGGCAAGCTCATGACCTGGGTCGGTGAAGGCGTCTACCTCGCTGGCCCACAGGACGAACCGGCGTGGGTGGCCGGCTTCTACATCGACGTCTACCCCACCACCAACCGGGACTATGCGCGGTTCACTGCGGCGACGGGCCATACGGCACCACAGCACTGGATAGATGGCCAGCCTCCTCACAGGGAGATGGACCATCCTGTCGTATGGGTGAACTGGGAAGATGCCACCGCATACGCTCAATGGGCACAAAAAGCACTTCCCACCAGCGCGCAGTGGGAGAAAGCCGCTCGCGGCACACGCGGCAACCGCTACCCGTGGGGTAGCCAGACCACGCCCGCGAAGGGGAACTTCCGTGGCTCTGGCCCAGGGACGACGACACCAGTCGACCAGTACAAGAGCGGTGCTTCTCCCTACGAGGTCTACGACATGTGCGGAAACGTATGGGAGTGGCTGTCTTCCGAGACCACACCTGGCCGGTTCGAACTCAAGGGGGGTGCCTTCACGAGTCCGTTCGACCGCGCGGCTCCCTCCGCGTGGAACGACGCCAGCACCAGGATGTGTGATGACGACACCGGCTTTCGCTGTGCCACAGCAAGTCTTCGGACTGCCGCCGGTGGTTGAGCACGTGGCGTTTCAGCTGTCGGCCAGGCGAACCCACGAATTCATTCAGAGAAGTTCGGCGTGTCTGTCCTCGATCTTCCGCTATCGGGAATTAGCGTTAACCACCATGGCGAGACCGGTAAGCATGCCTCCTTCCAAGCTGTCGGGAGTGCGCCTGTCCATCGACCTCCTAGAGGCGTGTGACGAGGCGATCCGAGAGCGTGGGCTGACCAAACGAGAGTTCTTCGAGCGGGCCCTGCGGCGTGAATTGGTCCTTGGCCAGCCTGAGCCGGAAGCACCGGGCCAGGAAGCGCTCGACCTCGATGTAGACCGAAAGGAATGCGCGTAGGCGTGACGCCGATCGGGTGATCCGCCCCGACCCTCCTACAACCTCATAAACGCGAGAAACCCCCGGCCGGCACGCCGAGGGTTTGGTCTCGCCCACTGAAGGGGCTTTTGCTTTTGGCAAGCAAGTCTCAGGGTAGCGCACGTCCCTGCAATGGGACACGCGTACACACCCTTACGCGTACAAAATGTGCGCCTTACCACTCTCACCAGCGGAAACAGCACAACCAAAGACGGTCACCCGGTCGTGTCGGCGTATCGTTCGCGGGGCTTTTCCAGCTTCCGCCGCTGCGGTTACAGCTGCCCGAGAACGCCTACGCCGGTGTCCCGGCCTGCTGGTGGTCACGCGAGCGCTGGGTCGCGCACAACCTGGCCCTCTACGACGAGCACTACACACTGCTGCGGCGACAGAACATGGTCGAAGCCGTGGCCCGCAAGACCTTCGAGGCCTACCTGCTCACCGAATCCGCAGGCGCGGACTACCACACCGGCCGTGACGCCCGCGTCTCCCTCGCCCGACTGCAGGCCGCCACCCACCGCCAACGCTCCACTGTGCTGCGCTGCCGCCGCCTGACCCGCAAACTCGGCACCCGCACCACCGTGTTCACCGGCCGCCACCGCACCCGAGAAGAACGCCTCGACTCCCACAAGCGGCAAGACCGATCCCGCGGCTGGGCCTCCGTCGCCGCCCTGCACGAATCGGTCGTCCTGCCTGTGGATAACTCCCACGTCGAAAAGCTCCTTGACCAGGGTTTTGGCACCCCACCCGAACGAAGTGAGGGTTCTTCTTTTCTCTCACGGCAGAAATCGGTTACTTCACCAACAACCATGAGGGATCGCGCTTCGCGCTGCCTAGACAAGAGCGGGCGGCGGCGGACACCTCGGGCCTACGACCAGCGGGCGGTCAAACTGGTGGCCAGAATGCACCGTGACGAGCGTTTCCCGCTCTGGGTACGGATGACCTCACGCGGCCAGCTCACCGCCGTGGTGACGCGCAAAGCCGTCGCCGGTTGGGATGTCGACGACATCTACGGCGCCCTCGAGGAAGTTCGCATCGGCGGCCGCGCACCGATCACCCGCCCGGACAACCCCGCCGGCTATCTCAGCTGGCTGCTCCGCCAGATCCCCGACGACGTACCACCCGCTCGGCTCGACCGCGCCCGCGAAGTCGCCGCCACCGAAGTCGAACACGCCACCTGGCGCCGCGAACTCGAGCAGATGCGCCAAGCTCGCACGACCGCAACCGGCATGAACGCCGCCGCACGAGCGACCCGCGACGCACTCGCCACCCGCACACACGGACAAGCCGCCGCCCGTGCCAGGGAAGCCGAGCAGGCCCGCCGAGAACTCGCCCAGAAGGCGCGCAACGGCCGATAGCGGCCCTATGTCGGCGGAGGTGCTGTATCGCCCTGCCAGAACCAGACGGCGACGCCCAATGTGTAGCTAGCTAGGCGTGCTAGCACACTTAGCTTCGCTGGTCAGCAGCCGTTTCGGTCGAGAAATTCCCGCAGTGCCTGGTCGGTGATGGAGGCGAACGAGATGGTTCGGTCGCCGGTCTCGTAGCGCAGTTTGTCGACTGCGCGAGCCAGTCGCTCACGCGTGGAGGGACGGATGCGGACGTTGTGCTGCTCGATGAGGCGCTCCTCCAGCGGCACGCTGGGCGCGGGCCCGGACATCGATGGCGCCTTGAGCGGGGCCGCCGCGGTGGACGGGGCCTGGGCTGGTGGTTCCGGAGTCGGCGCCACTGGCGGCGGGGTGGGCTTGTCCGGGATGGCGTCGGCGGGATGGCGTCGTTTGATGGCTGGTTCGCGGTTCACAGCGTTCATGCGCGGGCTCCGTCCTTGATGAGGCCGAGCTCGACGGCCAGATCGGTGTAGGCGATCTGCAAGGCAATCGCCTTGCCCCCTTGGAACAAATGGATCGGCATCGCGGATGAGTGCGCGTCCTGGCGGGCGGCCAGATCAGGAATGACGGTCCTGCAGACCAGTCCTCCCGCCTCGTCGCCGATGGTGCCGTAGGCCTGCCGCAGTTCGCGCTCGCGGAAGTTGTGCTCACCGTTGTTGCGGCGGCGCGACACCACGATCGCGCCGAGCTCCAGTCGGGGGTTCGGGCGCCGGCGGACCCGCTCGATGGTCTCCTCGACCTCGGTGACGCCCTTCACGCTGTCCTTGGTCGCCTCAGTGACAACCAGGGCCAGGTCGGCGGCGACCAACGCCGAGAACAGCAACCGGCCCAACGAGGGCGGGCAGTCGAACAGCACCGCGTCGTAAGCACTGAGATCGACCCCGTCGAAGGCCGCATCCAGGCGCCAGACCAGATCGGCGTCGCCAGCCTCCTCGACAGCCGCCAGCTCTCGAGTGGCCGGCGCAATGTCGACAAGATCCCACTGGGAGGCAACGACCACATCGGCCAAGGCCCCCGGCTGAGCAGATCGGTCGAACAAGTCCGCCACCGTCGGCTGCCCGGCGACCACCTCTACGCCGACACCGGAGGTCGCATTGCCCTGCGGGTCCATGTCCATCACGAGCACTCGCCCACCCTGACCACGGGTCCTGCCGTGCGCTATCGCACTGGCCAGCCCCAGCGTGGTGGCGGTTTTTCCTACCCCGCCCTTCTGGTTAGCCAAGACCAGACGGCGAGGCTGGCTCCCATTGCTATCAGCGTTCGACTGGCTCACAGAGCGAACCTAACACCAATAGCAAGCACCGCTACCAGCAACAACACACGTAGCAAGCAGAGCGAGCAAATCAAGCGCAGCGACGGTAGCTCTGCTAGCAAGGTTAGCTAGCATAAAATGTTTTGTAACTACGTTTTAACTAATATAAATAACTTAAAACGAAAACGATTTATGGTAGACTTGGTGGGTGACGAACCCAGAAGGCAGCCCCACCCCCGGGGCGCAGAAGAGCGCTGACGAGCGCGTTTGCCAATTTCCGGTCGCCTACGACCCCGGGTCCGGGGAGTTCGAGGTCGCCGGGCATCCGTTGCCGCCGCCTCCGCCGGGGCGGGGCCGCTTGCCCGCGTACTGCGGTGAGTTCCACATCGATCCGGACGGGGTGCGGCGTCGCCACGACCGCGCGGGCGCGTTTCAGCGCAAGCGGGAGCTGCAGATCGAGGCCGCCGGTGGGGCGGTGAAGCGCCCTGATCGGCCCGCGGCGCGACCGGTGACCTCCGCGCGGGCCTCGCTGGCGGAGCTGTTGGCGCAGTGGGAGATGGTGACTACCGCGCATCGGGCGCAGCAAAGTGAGATAGTCGATCGGGTCGCCGAGATCGTGGCCACCGCCGGTGATCCCGACGCCGCCGTTGCCGAAGTCGCGCGTATCCGTGCCGAAGCCCAAGCCGAGATCGACGAGACCCGTCGTGGCGCCGCTGAAGCGGAGGCCGAGGCTGAGGCTGCTCGCCGGGACCTGACCCGCGCGCTGGAAGACAAGGTGCTGGCCGAAGGGGCGGCCGAGGATGCCATCGCCGAGCGGGATGCGCGGATCGCTGAGGCCGAGGCCGAGGTCGAACAGATCCGCGCGGCCGCGGCTGCGGAGGTCGCTGCCGCCCGTGCCGAGGCCGAGACCGCGCGTGCCGAGCGGGAGCGGGCGCTTTCCGACGCCGCCGCGCGGGTCGAGGCGGCCGAGCGGGCAGCGCAGGAGCAGATCCGCGCCGTGCGGGCGGAAGCCGAAGCCGAAATCGAGTCTGCGCGGCACACCGCCGCTGAGCAGGTCCGGGTCGCTGAGGAGCGGGCACGGGTCGCGAGCTTGGCTCAGCGGGAGGCCGAGCGGGACCGCTCCGGCGCCGAGCAGGCGGCCGCTGATGCCCGGACCGAGGCTCAGCAGCTGCGCCGTGACCTCGAGGCAGCTCGGGCCGAGCTGGCCGAGCAGACCCAGGCCGCCCGGGCTGAGCGGGAGCAGCTGCGCGGCGACCTGGAAACCGCCCGCGCGGAGGCCCGCACCGATCGTGAGCAGCTGCGCACCGATCATGCCGCCGAGATCGTCCGTGTCCAGGACGCGGCGGCCACGCAGGTCACCGCGCTGCAGAAGGCGTTGGCCACCGCCGAATCCACCATCTCCCGACTCGAATCCGAGATCGCCCGCATGAAGGAGTCCCGCTGATGTTCCGTCGCAGACCTGCTGAGGTCGTCGACCCGTTGCTCACCGCCCCGCTGCCCGATCGGGTCGCGACCGCACACACCCGACTGGCGCACCAGGACGACCCGGCGCTGATCGCCGCGCTGTCGGAGCGGGAGCTGGCCCAGGAGCGTGAGGTCGCCGAGGCCGTGCGCGATCACGCGCGCCAGGAGGAACTCGCGCGGGTGTCCTCGGCGCAGTCGGTGTCGGCGGAGATCCGCCGTGCGCAGGAAGCGATCGTGCGCGCGGAGGCGGCCGACCTGGTCGTCGCGCGTAAAGCGTTGGCCGAGCAGCGGCGCCAGGCTTCCGCCCACTCCCAGGTCGCCGCTCTCTACCGGCAGAAGACCTGGGCCTCGCGCGCGCTGGCCGGCGTGGTGCTGGGCGCGATGCTCTACAGCGCGGTCAACGTGCAGCAGAACCTCGCCCCCGGTGGTGCGGGGGATCCGCTGTTCTGGGCGAGCTACCTGCTGGAGGCGCTGATCTCCACCGTGCTGGTGGTGTTCATGGTCAATTCCGCCGCTGTCGCGCGGTGGAAGGTCACCGAGGACGAGACCCTGATCCGGTGGATCGAGGGTGCGCTGCTGGCGATGAGCATCGGTTTGAACACCTACCCGTACCTG
>NZ_JADLQN010000012.1 GCF_015477835.1 Nocardia higoensis
GGTGGTGTTCATGGTCAATTCCGCCGCTGTCGCGCGGTGGAAGGTCACCGAGGACGAGACCCTGATCCGGTGGATCGAGGGTGCGCTGCTGGCGATGAGCATCGGTTTGAACACCTACCCGTACCTGCGGTCCGGGGACCTGTTCGGCATCGCCGTGCACTCGGTGGCCCCGGTGATGGTCGGTGTCGCCCTGTTCGCCCACACCGCGGTGATGCGCCGCTACGGGCTGGCCATCGACCGCGCCTCGACCGCCGCCGACGAAGCCGGAGACGACATCGCCGAACGCCTCGCCGCCCTGGCCGACACCGGCCACCGCGTCACCACCCCGGAGCCCGCACCGGCCCCCGCCCCGGCCGTCGATGACGACGAGGTGATCGCCCAGTACGAGGCCGAACTGAACGCGGGCCCCGCGTCGGAGGAGACCGTCGCGCCGTCGCGCGCGACCGCCGAGCCCGCGCCGATCGCGCGCGACGAGTCGATCGCGCGCGAGACGGAAACGATCGACCGCGCGTGCGAAAGCGCGGAGTCGATCGCGCGCGGAGTCGATCGCGCGCCGCGCGCGAGCGAACCGGCCGCGCGTTCGCGCGCGAGCGAGGACACCGCGTCGATCGCGCGCGAACCCGAGGCGGTCGATCGTCTGGGCGAGGTGCCCGATCGCGCGTCGATCGCGCGCGACGAGCAGCCCTCCGATCGCGCGTCGCGCGTCGCTCAAACAGGCCCTGACCTGGGAACCGATCGCGAGTCGCGCGCCGATCACTCGGTTGGGGAAGCCGGTGCGGACGCGCGAGTCGACGCCGCCGAACGCGCGACCGATGAGGAGGAACGCGCGACCGTCGCGCGCGCGACGCAGCCGGTCGCGCGCGATCGGCGCGCGGTGGTCTCGCTCGCGCGCGATCGGAATCCGGTGGCGTCGATCGCGCGCGACGGTGTCGATCGCGCGCAGGAGTCGCGCGCGGGCCGCGCGCGATCGGGGGCGATTCAGGGTGCGCTCGCGCGCGCGATCGACAGCGCGCCGCGCGCGCGGACCGGCGCCGGGCATGGTCCGTTCGATCGCGCACTCTCGCGCGCGGAGGCGAACACGATCGCGCGCGCGGTCGTCGATCGCAAGTTGTCCCGCAAGACCGTCGAAGAGCTGACCGCGATCTATGAGGCGGTCTCGTCCGGGACATCGCCGAACGCGATCGGCACCCTGCTGGGGCTGCCGCACTCCACGGTCGGCCGCGCGCTGGAGGCGGCCACGAAGGTCTCCGGCCCGCGCCCGGTCTGACCCGCCCCGCATCGACACGAAGGCCCCCGCCGGCAGCTACCCGGCGGGGGCCTTCTGTGTGCGGGGGTCCCTGGTAGCGCGAACCAACCAGGGCCTCCGTCCGGCGACATTACCGGGCACGGTCCACCGCCCACCGGAGGAAGCCCCGCCCGGATCCCGGCCCGGGCTTCCTGGTTGTCCCAGCGCCGGGAAACGGACGCCGATGTCGGGGCTGGCGGACCCGCCCGGTGAGGTCCCGTTCGGAATCCGCCCGGTCACCCAGGTCTGCGGTACGCTCTCCGAAAGAAGTCAGGAGCAAGCTGGAATTTAGGTGCCCTATTGGGCACACCCACCCGTCGGGTGGTCGCTGCGCTGGGCATGTGGGAGGGCTGTGAGATGGCAGGGGAGTCGCCGGATTTCCGGGCGCGGGCGCGTCGGTCACGGCAGGCGAATGTGGCCGGCGGGCGGTCGCGGCGGTGCGTGGTGAAGCTGACCGACGCCGAGCACGAGGACCTCACGCAGCGGGCGGCGGCGGCCGGGATGACGGTGCCCAGGTTGTTGGTGGAGACCACGCTGGAGCGGGAAGACACCGAGGCCGGTCAGGTGGCGGTCCTGCGGGAGGCGTTGCTGGCGTTCGCGGATCTGGATACCGAGTTGCGGCGGGTGGGCAACAACCTCAACCAGCTGACTCGTTACAGCCATCAGGACAAGGAGTTCGCCGAGGGCGTGGAGTACGCGCTGGGGGCGGTGGTGCGGGTGTGCCTGCACCTGGACGAGGCCGCGCGGTCGTTGGTGGGCAAGGCCCCGGCAGTGAGCGCGGTGTCGATGCCCGACATCGACGAACCCATGCAGGCCCCGGCCGCCGATGACGACGGTGGTGGGTGGGCCGACGCGGTCGACCCGGCCTGAACGGGGTGGTGGCGCGATGATGCCGAACGTGTCGAAGGGCTCGGACATGGTCGGGCTGGTGCGGTATCTGGCCGGTCCGGGCAAGCACAACGAACACACCGATCAGCGGGTGATCGCCGGGGACATCGTGTCGGTGGCGGTGTTCGGTGGCCGCATCGACATGACGCGCGCCGCGGAGTTGGGCAAGCTGCTCGACAGCTCCAGGGTGACGGCGTTGAAGGGGGCGCCGGTGCTGGTGACCTCGTATGCCAAAGCGAAGGCGTTGATGGCCGAGGGCATGGACCGCAAGCAGGCCTTCGCCGAAGCCACCCGCGATGAACACGTCTGGCACTGTTCGCTGGCGCTGGCCGCGGCGGAGGGTGAGCTCTCCGATGAGAAGTGGTCGGCGATCGCGCGGGACTTTTTGACCGAGATGGGGTTCATCGGGCGTGAGGATGTGCCGGATGTGCGGTGGGCGGCGATCCGGCATGGGTTGTCGAAGGCGGGCAACGATCACGTGCATTTGGCGTTGAGCGTGGTGCGTCCGGACGGCAGCCTGATCGACACCTACCGCGACCTGAAACGCTCGCAGGCCGCAGCGAACGTGCTCGAGAAGCGGCACGGGCTGGCGGTGTTGTGGTCGCGGGAGGAACAGACCGGCACCGAACGCGGTGTGCGACCGGGGGAAGCGCGCCGGGCGGAAGAGCTGGGGGCGGCGGCCACCGACCGTGAGTTGCTGCACCGGCAGGTGCGCGCGATCGCGTCGGCGGCCGAAACCGAGGCGGAATTCGTGACCCAGCTGCGGGCGAGCGGGATCAAGGTGCGCCCGCGCTTCGCCGAGGGCGGGATCGAGGTCACCGGCTATTCGGTGCGGTTCCCGCCGCACCGAGCCCAGGACACCGAGGTGGAGCGGGCATCGCTGTGGTACGGCGGGGGCCGGTTGAGCAAGGACCTCACCCTGACGGCGTTGCGGGCGTGGACGGGCTGGGAGAACACCCCCGAAGCGCAGGAAGCGGCGCTCGCGCAGTGGCGGTCGACGATGACGACCCGTTCGGGGCGGTCGTTCGCGCCGGATCCGCTCTCGGAGCAGGAGACGATCACCCGGTTGGGGCAGTGGTCGCAGTACATGCGCACCATCCCGGTCACCGACCGCGATGGGTGGGCGAAGGCCGCGGGGCAGACGGCGGGGTTGTTCGCGGCGGCGTCGATGCGCACCGAAACCCGGCCGGGCCCGCTGGATCGGTTGTCGCGGCAGCTGGCCCGCGCCGCCCAGACCCCGGCGCATCAGCGGCGTCCGGAGTCCCCGCACAAGGCGGGGGTGCAGGCGGTGTCGCGGATGCTGTGGTCGAGCAGCTCGAAAGCGGTCGCTGATGTCGCGGTGATCGAGGCGATGACCGATTGCCTGCTCACGGTCATGGACATGCTCGCGGCCACCGAACGCGCGAACACCGCCGCGGCGATGGCCGGCCACGCCCGCCAGGCGTTGACCGAGATCCATCTGCGGGCGGCCGGGGTCGACCCGGCCCGGGAGTATGTGACGGTGCCCGGGTCGCCGGGATGGGTAGCGCATGCGCGGGCGAAGGTCGTCACCGAACGCCCGGTCGAGCAGGCGCGGATGGTGGAGAAGATCGCCGCCGTCGCGGGGGACTGGGGAGTTCGGCGGATCGCGTTGCAGTCCCGGCCCGGTGCCCCGAAGGTCGACGAGTTCGGCCACATCATCGACCAGGGCGAGACGACAACGACCGATGACACCGGTCAGGTGGACACCGTAGAAGCGCAGGCGGACTCCGAACCGGTGTCGCCGTTGCAGCGGTGGGCGGCCAAGGCCGCCGCGCAGGACAGTGGGCTGCTCGCCCGGCTGGCCAAGTTCCAGCCCGACCCGGCCGAGGTCGAAGCGGGTGCTGTCGTCGACAGCGCGTCGACAGAGCCGGCGGATTGTCGCGACGAAGTCGAGCAGGATTGGCAGAAGCCCATGCCGCCACCGGGGATGCCGGGACGAGGTGCCGGGGGGCGGGACGGTTTCGAACGCTGACCTGGGTTGTGTGGCAGGCCCTCTCCACTGAGAGGGCGTGGCGATGCACGCGTAAGGCCGTCGTGGTGACCGTTGCTACCTACAGCCCGTAGTCGTCATCACGGGACGGACCGGTGGCCGGAGACGGACCTTGCTGGTGGCCGACGAGGCCGGTGCCGGTGGTGACGCCGCGGTGCTGGTGCTCTGCCGTGGCGCGGCGGAGATGTTCAGTGCGGCGTCGCTGAGCGGTGGAGCCGTCGGCGGTGTCAACTTCGGTGCGGGCGTGGTTCTCGGCGTCGCGTTCGATGCCGGTGAGGTTGTCGCGGCGCTGGATCTCGGCGCGGACCAGGCGCAGCTGCGGGGGTTCGTCGAGTGCGGTGACGCGGTCGAGTTCAGCACGGGCGGTGGCGAGTTCGTCGGCCGCAGCGCTCAGGCGTGTGTCGCGGGCGGTGTGGTCGCCGGCGTCGGTGAGGGCTCGTTCCCACCGCCAGCTCGGGGTGGGGACTTCGGCGGTGAGCCGGGCAGCTTCGGCGCGCGCGGCGGCGAGCTGGATCACGGCCTGCTCCTGTTCGCGTTCGAGTTCGTCGAGGCGTGTCTGGAGCGCGGTGCGGACCCGCCATTTGATGCGGGAGGTTTGGGCGAGTTCGCGCTCGGTCGCCCGGATCTCGGCGGTTCGCCGGTCGTGGTCGACTTGCAGGGTTTCGGCGGTGGCGACGGCGGGTTGTGCGCGGCGGATCGCGGCCGCGGTCTGGTCGAGCTGGCGGTCACGCTCGCGTGCGGCGGTCAGGGCGGCTTCGGCGTCATGGACGCGTAAGACCGCGGGAATGCGGATGTGCTCGTTGCCGGGGCGGGGTGTGAGAGCACGGGCGAGTTCGGCGAGTTCGGCATCGCTCATCCGTCGCGGGTCGCGGACGTTGGTGTCGCGCAGCTGTTCGCGGGCCCGCACCATCGCGGCTTCCCACTCGGCGCCGACCGGCGGGAGCGCAGGTTCGGTCGCGATGTCGAGCGCACCGGCGAGTTCGGGTGTTGGTTGCGGTTTCCCGAGAGGGTCGAGGGTGGCGGTCAGGCGCCAGCGCAGCGCGGCCGCGGGCTGCTCGGCGGGTAGCTGCCGGTCGCCGTGAGCGGCGCGGACCGCGGTGGGGATATCGATGCCGGTATCGGCGGCGCGGGTGAGTTCGGTAGCGAGGGCAGGCCAGTACGGGTCGGTGGCGATGCGGGGATCGAGGTCGTCGACGATCGGACGCCACCGTCGGGTGTGGGTGGTGTCGGCGCCGATCCGTTCGGCGACGGCCTGGTCGAGGCGTTGCTGCTCGCGGCGTTCGGCTACCGGGTAGCGGGTGGGGCCGGTGGGTCGGCGGTCGAGATCGGGGACGCGGTGGGCGGCACGCCAGACGGCGAGTTCGGCGACCAGGGCGGGATCGACCTCACGCAGTGCGCGGGCCCACAGCGGCACGTCGTCATCGGTGCTGGTGCGGGTGTTCTCGGTGATGGTGGTGGCGAGTTCGGTGATCCGCGCGGCCCGGACCGTCAGGTGCTGGTGGTCTTGGTCGTGGGATCGCAGGGCGGCCGGGATGGCGGGCAGCCACGGCAACGGCCCGGCGCCGGGGTGGGAGTGGCGGCCGGTGGGGTCGATCCGCCAGTCCAGGACCGCGGCGGGGTCGGCGGCGGTGCCGAGTTCACGGCCGGCCGCGGCCTGGGTGAGTCGGGTCAGGGCGTCGGTGCCGGAGAGGTCGAGGACGGCCAGGTGTTGGCGTAGGACCGGCCAGGCGTTGGCGTCGGTGATGCCGGGCACGAGCTGCTCGGCGTGGGCGCTGATCTGGGCGAGACGCTGCGCGCCGAGGTGGGTTTCGGCGAGGTGGCCCAGAGCGTGGTGGTAGGCGTCGACCTCCCCGGCGAGCAGCTGGTGCGGGTCGGTGGCGGTGCGGGTATCGGTGGTGGCCGAGGTTTGGGTGCCTTCGCGCGCCAGGACACCGGTGAGCAGATCGAGTGCGGTGGGTGGGTGGATGGCGTCGTAGGTGTGGATGCTGTGTTCGTCGCCGCTGGTGGTGGTGGCGAGGTAGAGGTGGTTGCCGGTGCGGCCGCGGGTGAGCATGACGTAGAGCTGGGCGCGGGACTCGCGTCCGGTGAGGACGCCGTGGCAGCGGTCGACGGTGAGGCCTTGGGCGGAGTCGATCGTGGTCGCGTACCCGAGGCCGACGTGCTCGCGCACGTAGTCGGCGGGCAGTATCACGCGGCGCCCGGATCCGAGGTGGGTCGCGGTGATCCGCCCGTCGCGGTGGATCTGTTGCACGGTCCACCGGTAGCCGTTGCGGACGTAGTCGGTGCCCGAGATCGGCAGCCTCCTGTTGTTGCGGCGGGTGGTGATGACATCCCCCGCTGAGGCGAACAGGCCATCGGCCAAGGCGACCTCGGGCCCGGGTGGCTGGCCGTGGCGCCCGGCGCGGGCCAGGCGGTCCGCGCGGGCGAGCGCGTTGAGCTCGCCGACGATCGCCCGGGTGGGGGCGAGCATCGCCGCGTCGCGGCCTTCGACCCGGTCGACGCGCCAGGCCCGGAAGGCTGCGCCGACGTTCTCGGTCAGGGTGCCGACGTGGACACGCTGCTGGTCGAAGAAGTAGGCGAGTCCCGCCGGGTCGCCCTCGCGCACGGCCAGACTCGCGGCGGCTTCACCGGGGTCGGCGAACCGCATCACCCGGGTCAGGGTGGGGGAGGGGGTGGTTTCGACGATGTCGCGGATGATCCCGCCCGCCGCCACCGAGGACAGTTGCCGGTCGTCACCGATCGCGCGGACCGTCGCGCCGCGGTCGAGCAGCAACGCGACGGCGGCGTCGAGCTTCAATGTGGCGGTCTTGGCGGCTTCGTCGAGGATGACCAGGGTGTCGGGGCCGAGAGGCGGGAGCCGGTCGGGGGCGTGTTCGGCCAGGGCCAGCAGCATGTCCACCGTCATCGCCGCAGGCACCCCGGTTTCCTCGGCGATGATCGCGGCCGCCGCCGCGGTCGGGGCGAGGGCGATCACGTTGCCCGCCTGGGCGGTCCAGGCGTCGACGAGGACCCGCATCGCGGTGGTCTTGCCGGTGCCGGCCGGAGCGACCGCGGCCATGAACCGGCGTCCCGAGGTTGCGCAGGCGTGCACGAGCGACCGCTGGCCGGGGTTCAGTTCATGGCCGTTGGCGGCGTATTCGACCTCGGCCACCGCGATCGCGGTGGCCGGGATGACCCGGCCGCCGTCGAGCTGTGCGGCGGCGAGCAGGCGGGCCTCGGCGGCCACGATCGCGGGGGAGGTGTACTTCGTCGATCCGGCGCGCACGTAGATGCTGCTGCCATCCGAGCGAGTGAGCCCGGCCGCGACCGGGGCGTGGTCGACGACTCGGCGCGGGATCGACAGCTCGTCCCCGAGCGCGACAGCGACGACCTCACGCAGGGTGTCGGTCCAGGCGGCGGGGGCGACGTGGCCGCGGAGTTGGCGCACGGCTTCGGCGCGGATGTGGTGGGCCTGCCAGGTCGCTCGCGCCTCGGCCACCACATCGACGACCGCGGCCGCAACCCGCACCGGATCCACCAGTTCCCGCTCCGGAACCGGGGCAGTGGGCGGGGGCGACAGCATCCGGGCCACCATCGCCTCCACCGCGGCGCCCGAGCCGAGCACTCGTTCGGCTTCGGCACGCCAATCCCGGCGCTGCTCGGCGCGGGAGCGGGCGTGGTGTTTGCCGCCGCGGGTGGACAGCGTCGCTTCCTCGGACATCCGCCACAACTCCTTCGGCGACGGTTCACGCCCGTGGCGGGCCTGGAAGTCGGCCGACATCTGCCCCAGCTTGCCGGTGATCGCCTCCGCACGGGTCGACCACACCGCCGCCAGGCCCGGATCCATGCCGGCCAGCTCCCGCACCGGGCGCTTACCCGCATCCAGGCGGCCGCGGTCTACGAACACGACACCGCCGAGGGCGGTTTCGAGGTGGTGTTCGAGGCGGGAGTTGTAGATCTCCGAGGCCGTGACCGCGTGCTGGTAGAGCATCGACCCATCCAGCGCCCCCCACTGTCCGGTGGCGCGGCGGACCTTGTTCGAGATCACCACGTGGGTGTGCAGGTCCGGATCACCGGCCCTGCTGTCGCGGTGGTCGAACATCGTCGCGATCAACCCGCCCACCTCGACCTGGGCGACGCCACCGGAACCGATCCGGGTGAACACCGCATGCTGCTCGAGGAACCCCAGCGCGTCGGCGATCGCGGCGTGGTGGGCAGCCTCGATCTTGGCCGCAACCTCGCGCGGGGCCAGCGCCCATGCCGCGCTCACCGACTTCACCGGGGAGAACGTCAGGTCGAACCCGGCGATCCGCTTCGACTTCGGACGTGCGGCTTTGGCCACCCACGCCGACAACTCCTGCTCATCACGGGCCGGGTGACCATGCTCGGCGACGAACATGCGGGCCGCGACCTCGGTCGCGATCCGCTCACGGTCGGCATCGGGGACCGGTGCCGCGGGCAGGTGACCGTGGGCGGTGTTCCAGTCTTCGTAGGCGCGGCGGCACTCGGCGCGGTAGGAGAACTCCTCGACCGAGGGCGTGCTGAACGGCATCCCGATGCGGGCCTTCACCCGCAGAGCGTGCGCCCGGGCGGTGCGGGCGGAGATTCCCTCGGCGCGTTTGGCTGCGACTTCGTCGGCGATCAACGCCTCGGCGTCCGGGTGCAGGCCACGCCCGAACAGCGCCCACATCTGCGGCTCGGTGACCTCTTCACCAGCAGTGATCGACGAGACCACCACACCGTCGTCGTCGCGGATGGTCAGGTCCGCCAGCCCCGAACCCCACCAGCGGCCGGGGGATTCACCGCGCTCGCTGTAGTAGTCGGCCAGGGCCTGGTTCCCGCGCTCGTTCGCATCGTGAGTGGCGATACTGCGCAGGTAATACTCATAGCCATCGCCACTCGCGATCTTCGCCAGTGACATCACCCCAACCACCGTACCCCGCATCATGTTTCGTGATCGGGCCGTGACCTGCGTGCAAGAGGTCTGCAAGTTCTAAATCTGAGTCTTTCAAATTTGCTTGTGTGGCAGGTGGATACGGGTGCTTTGGTGGGTGGTGTGCGCTCATGGTAGCGGTGTCTGAGTTTGCGTGCTGGGGTGGATGTTTGTAGGTGAATGCCGTCGCCGCAGGGAGGCTGCGGGAAAGGATCCGCCACCCGTTCAACCGGGTCGGGTGCGCCGATTCTCGGTTTCCTCGGCGAATCACCGCGGGGGATGTCGGCAGGGTGTGTCACCCTGTGCGGCGGAGAGACTCCCGGTCGAGGAGGGAAGGTATGGCAGCCATCGAGGACGGGCCCACCGTGCGGCTGGTCGCGCACTGCCGCCGCTGCCACGGCTGGCTGCTGTCGGCGCGATCGGTCGCCGAGGGGATCGGGCCGACGTGCGCGATCCGGGAACGCGCCGAGCAGCGGGCCGCCGAAGCCGCGGCATCGACGCTGGTGCTGTTCGAGCTGCCGACCGACACCAGCGGTAGGGAGCCGCGCGATCTGCTCGACCTGCTCGCGGGCTGACCACACAGAGAGGTAGAGGGGGATCGGGTATGGCCTACATCCCGCCGTACTACCGGTGTTTCAACCCGTGGTGTGTCGAGGACTACCACCTGATGCCCACGTGCCCGCACCGGACACCGGTCCTCGTGCCGCCGCGCAGGCCGCTGACCCAGCGTGAACGCGACGCCCTGGACCATCTGCGCCGCCTCGAAGCGGCCGGCGAGCTACGCATCCTGCCCCAGCACTGGAAATGGTGGGTCGGCCTGGGTGTCGCGTTTCTTCTTGTGCTCCTGATCTTCTGAGCTTCGTCCAGCTCATCCCGGGTTCTGCAGAAGGATCCGGTATCACTCGGTGAGCAGCTCCACCAGCCGTGCGCGGACCGCGTCGTCGCCCGCCGCAAGACCGTTGCCCGCCGGATGGGCTGGCTGCACCTGACCCCGGGCACCCGGCTGACCCTGTGCCGCAAGGTTATGGGCCGCAGAAAGGATGAGGCGCTGGTGCGGATCGTCGATGTCGAAGTCGTCGCCGTCGACCGCGAACGGCTCGACACCATCACCGACACCGAAGTCCGGGCCGAGGGCTTCGACGGGATGACCCCGGCCGAGTTCGTCGCCTTCTTCTGCGACTCCCACACCGGCTGCGCGCCGGACTCGACGGTCACCCGCATCGAATGGCGATATCTGTCCTGATCGACCAGCCCGCCGCCCCGGGCAGCAGGCACATGACCACACCATCAGCGAGGGCCTGGACACCGAAGTCCAGGCCCTCGCTGTGCATCCCGCGCGAACAGGGACAGGAGATGACTATCGTGACGAACAAGAAGGGCAGGGGCAGCATGTATCTGGAGACCGAGGGCATCGTCGACATGCCCGTCGAGCAGACCACCGCCGAGTGGGGAACCTACTTCCACACCAATCCCCACCACGGCAAAACCGCCCGCGCGATGACCCGCGAGTTGCTCGAGGTGGCCGGCGAGACCCGTAAACGGCGGGTCAACGGCAACGACACCGACGACCAGTGGTGGCGCGCCCACTACCTACGCGAAGCCCGCGCCTCGCTGAACTGACCGCTCGCGGCGCCGCTCTCGGGATAGAGTCCGCGCGCGAAGAAGGCAGCGGCAGCATCCTTCCCTCTGGCCCGCGCCCGTCCCCGGGCGCATCCCAAAACCCCGGGGTTTTGGGATATCTTGCTCCACTGATTAGTACGTGTTCAGCGTCGGTGACGGTTGGTCAGTGGGAACCGATATGGGTTCGTGCTGTGGCGGGGTGAAGCCCGATGTTTTCGGTCGAACTGCGGAGCGCGACGAGGCTGAGGAGAGGTGCGCGGGTCACTCGGCGGCGCATGTGATCCGGGGGTGAGGGTGGGGGCGGGGGAGAAGCGGGGTGGAGGGTTGATCGGTGCAGCGTCGACGGGATGGGCCGCTGCTTGACCGCTCCCGGCGACGCTGCCGGTATCCGAACACCACACCGGCGCCGAGCCAGGGCGGCTGGTGGAGACGGGCAGGTGTGGCTGGACTATTCAATCAGTTGCCCGTCGGGTGCCTTTCGAGGCGTCACCGCCGGGCCGTTGGCGGCCGGTGATCGCTGCGGGACTGTTCGATGGTGTCCGACTGCGCGGTGATCGACCGCGAGCTGCTGGCCGCCGAATTACGGCTGGTCGAACGCGGGGGTTCGAGGCCGCGACGATGATGGAGGACCGCGCGCCTGAGCTTCGTCGCGCTCGTGGGCGCCTCAACGGATCGGGGCCCGAACCTTCCCGCACCCGGCCCCTGGGATGGGTTTTCGGGAGGTCGGGGCGGGTAGGGCGATCGATGCCGGGGGAGGTTGAGTCCACAGCTTGCTCCGGCCCGCGCGGGGCTGGCAGCGGCGGGTGATACTTGCCAGGTGTCGAATGATGTGGCCGCGGTGGACGCGGTGGCCGGGGTGTCGTTCACTGCGGGCCGGTTCTGGTTCTGGTTCGCCGGGCAGCGGTGGGAGTGGTCGGCGGAGGCCGCGGCGTTGCATGGCTATCCGGCGCGGTTGATGATGCCGACGATGGATCAGGTGCTCGGGCACAAGCATCCCGATGATCGGGCCGCGGTCGCCGAGGTGCTGGACGCGATGGTGCGGACCGGGCAGGCGTTCTGCAGCCGCCACCGCATCATCGACACCGCCGGGACCGAGCGGCAGGTCCTGGTGGTGGGTGAGCAGATGCGTGACGAGACCGGGGTCCTGGTGGGATCGACCGGCTACTACGTCGACCTGACCGCCACGGCTGCCCGTGACCGCGCTGAGGCGATCGACGAGGCCATCGACGAGGTGTTGCCGGAGGTGCTGGTCGCGCGGGCGGTGATCGAGCAGGCCAAGGGGGCGGTGATGGCGATGTATGGGGTCAGCGCCGAGCAGGCGTTCAACGTGTTGTCGTGGCGGTCGCAGGAAACCAACACCAAGCTGCGGGTGCTGGCCGGCAAACTCGTCGCCGGTCTGCGCGAGTTCGCCGGCGGATCCACCCAAACCCGTACCCGGTTCGATCACCTGCTGCTCACCGCCCACGAACAACCCGACCTGCCCGCCTCGACCACCTAGCGGCCAGGTCCTGAATTACCCCCCTGGATCAGCGCGGGGGTTTGGTCCATCCCTGGTCCAGGGAGTGATCCAGGAGGTAATCCAGGGTCTGATCCACCTGCGACATTGGCCGCTGAGCTGGGGCGATTCATCGGCCTGATGGGGCCTGCCAACCTGGGCAGGCCCCATCCCTGCCCCAGGTTGGGGCCTCTGCTGGGCCTGGAGGAGAGGAGGGCCGAGCTGAAGGCTGGCGTGCAGCTGACAACCCGACTGCTGTCCGACTACAGCAGCGTGTAGGTGGTGATCGTGAGCAGGATCAGCGTCAGAGTGCCGCCGAAACTGATTCCACCGGCCCGCACGGCTGCGGGCGTTGTGGCGCCGTCGTACTTCGACAGAACTGCAGCAGCTGTTCCGGCGATGATCGCCAGCAACGTGGCGCCGATGAGGAGGAGGGTTTTGGTGGTCGCGGGCATCGATTTTTCCGTTCGTGCAGTGAATCGGTGACGCGATGAAGTGCAGATGACACATTCGGCCGCTCAAGCCTGCTTGCGCCGCTATGGTTCGGATGTGCCCATGTCAGAACATGTTTCGCGAGTTTGCGAGAGAGCGCGAGTCGCCGCGATTCGCGGTTTGGCAGGCTGCGAGGTTCCCCTGTCGTGACCGCTTCTGGGGGGAGAGACGCCCTCGAAGAGTTCTTCGCAGAACTGGACGCGCTGTATCAGAAGGCGAAGACCCCCAGTCCGACGAGCATCCACAACCGCACAGCGCAGATCGATTCGAGGAAGGGTGGCACCAGCAAAGGAGTGAGTCCTAGAACCATTGCCGGCTGGTTCAAAGCCACCGGCCGTGGTGTCCCGCGCTCAGATCATGACTTTCGGCTCGTGGTGCAGATCCTGCTCGAGAAGTCCGGGGAAACGAAGAATATCGACCGCCAGTTGCTCCAGTGGGAGCAGCGGCGCGCAGCAGCCTGGACGCTCCAGCAGCAGCGGTCGAAGACCGAGACCGAAGTCGGCGAGTCTCGCTCACCTTGGTGGCATCGCAGATTGCTCACAGGGTCGGCCGCGGTGTCCACCGCGGTCGTAGTGGTCCTCGTTTCTCAGCTCGCGCTCTGCTCTAAGGATGAGCCACGACCGAACTGTAGCGACATCGGTGTGTTTCTCTCAGGAAGCGATGGGTGGAGGTACAACCGTCAGGTCTGGGTAGACGCGTACAACAGCGCTGGTGGCAAGGCTGTTCTCGGGTGCCCGGTGAGCAAACCGGAGCAGGGATTCGTGCATCCATGGGATCAGGGCTACAGCCAGGACCTGGTGGGTGGCAGCGGAAGACAGTCCCGCCTGATGGCCACCGTCGCTGATCGCGTCATCGTGATGACCGGAGACTACTGGCACGACTACACCTACCCGCACCGCCAGCACGCGGCCAGAATTCAGGGCTATCCCGAATCCGACCCGATCACCTGCGGGGAAGCGCGCATCGTCGCGTTGGAGAAGGGCGAGCAGACACCGGGGGCAATGATCACCAGCCCCACGAACAAGTTCGTATGGCTGCCGAGGCCCGTCTGGCGGAAGTATCAGCAGATGGGCGGCCTCCCTGTATTTGGACGTCCGCTCAACCCTCTGAATCAGGCCATGACCGGAGTGATCGAGTTCGAGCACGGTCGAATCGCGCTTTCGGACGGCAATGTGTATCCCGAACTCGACGATCCTCAGCGGCAGGCCGGGCCGGTCACCGAACTCTGTCCGAACTGAGTCCGTGATAGACGTGCCTGATCGCTGCGGTTGTCAGGAACGGCGGTACCCCGAATCTGCTGATCAAGAGTCGGCTGCTTCTCCAACCCGCGAGCGAGATCGGCGACACCCTGAGCGAAGGGCGAGCACCCGACTCGGAGTAGACCGCGGCGAGCCACCTTCGCCGCGCCACCTGAACAGCAATGGGGTTCGGCTGCCGTCAGCAGCCGAACCCCATTGCTATGCCGTGGCCGCGTTCCGGTTCTGTCTGTGCAGTCCTGGTGATCGCGGCCGGTGTGGCTTCGGGATCGGAAGGCCCCGCCAGCAGCTAGCTGGCGGGGCCTTCCTCGAGGAGACCGTGCCCCTACTGGTTGTTGTTGTTGTTGTTGTCGCGGCGTGTCGGACGTGCGAGGCGGATCCACAGTCCGAACACGGTGGCGACGAAGGCTCCCGCCGCGGCGATGACCGTTGGGTCGGCTTTGCCGATCACGACCATCACCAGGACGCCGGCCAGGACGAGACCGAAAGCGGTCAGGTCGAGCAGGCGGCGTGCGACGTGGGCGGGGTCTTTCCTTTCTGTGGGTTCGGGCAGGACAATCATCGGGTGCGGGCCCCTTTCTGCTGGCACGGACCCGGAGTCGGTCTGCGACCCGACCGTCAAACCGTGATCGCAGACCTACTCCGGTTCGGGTGATCTCGTGATCGACCCGTACCCAAAGTCTGCGTCCCCCTAGGGATTTCGGTCCACTCGGAAAACCCTCTGACCAGCATTTTTGCGACAATCCCGCGATAATCCGAGGGTTTTCGTGCCTATAATCTCGGCTCGTTGCGCCAGGGAAAACCCGCGAAAACCGTGGGCGGGATGAAGGGGTGGGGCAGGTGGGTCCACGCCAGTCCGGGAGACCGCTGACAACCGATCCGAAGCGTTATCCGCAGAACCTCTCCGAAGAGACCCGGACCTTCCTCGCAGCCGTGGCGCAGCTTCTCGAGCAGGCAGGACTCAACTACGCAGAGGTCTGTCGCCGTCAGGGATTGCCTTTGGAGGGTAAGGACTTATCTGCTCAGATGCGGCGAGCCGCAGGACCCGGCGAGCACCTCTACACCGCGATCCTGAAAACTGTCGCCGAGGCTGGTGGTCCACCGCTGGAGGAGCTCCACACGCGGTTCGACCCGCTCTTCAAGGCTGCCTACACTCCAGCGATCACGGGAGCGCCCGCGCCACCCTTCTCAGGGGACGAGAACGACATCGAGGCCGACATAGACGACGTCGAGGTCGGCGAATCGGGTTCCTGGCTGCTGGCGCAGCTGTGGGAAGGCACTGAACTGGCCGACGTGGTCGTTGCGGCCCAGAAACGCTTCGGCGGCGATGACGCGTTGCTGGCCGCGGATCTGGCAAAGGCTGCCATCCAGGACCGATTCGGTGCCGCAGCTTTCGTGGAGGCTGTGGCGCACGAGCTCGGCCGGACCCGCGCCGAGTCACTCATGCAGGCGTTGCGCGACTGCGCGTTCATCTCGGCCTCACTCATCAGGTCACTGATCGAGCTCCCCG
This sequence comes from Nocardia higoensis, assembly GCF_015477835.1. Lineage (NCBI taxonomy): Bacteria > Bacillati > Actinomycetota > Actinomycetes > Mycobacteriales > Nocardiaceae > Nocardia > Nocardia higoensis. The sequence continues at coordinate 15,470 of NZ_JADLQN010000012.1, forward strand.
AGCCCGACCCCGAGGACGAAGCCGAACAGGTCCCGCCCCTGGACCCGGTGGTCGCGGGAATCGGTCGTCGCCGTGGAGGACTGCTGGCCCGCGGAGCCCACCCACGGGTGGCTCGAGAAATGCGGATCCTGCTCGAGGATGCGCAGAAGAACCGGATCCGCACCGACGCGTTCGACCTCAACGAGTTATCGGACGAGGGACGCCGCGAGGAGAAGGGAACCCACCCGCGTCCGGCCTGTCCGTCAGAGGTCGCCGATTCCCTGGCTGGAATCGCCGCGAGCGCACCCGAGGGGCCCGAGCTGGTTGCTGTCTTGATCACCGAACTGCTGCGTGAGGAGGACCTGACAACGGTCGACGCCTGTGTGACAGCCGTATTCGACGCCTACCACCGTTACGGCGCCAACAGCTACGCCGCTCAGACGATTCCAGCTCTTCACACCGACGTGCACTACCACCTCCTGGTCGCCACCTGTACCGAAGCGCGGCTACACGACCATCTCGATGGCCCTACATCCGATGCCGACCTACGCGCACTGTCGGAGCTCCTCTCCCACACCAACCTCCACGCGGTGGTCACCCAGGTAGTGTCCCGGCGGCCGAAGACCGTCAGCTTCGGACACCTCGCGATGTTCGTCATGGTGAGAGACCAATTCCTCGCCTCACTCATGCGCGAGAACACCGACATCGCCGCGAGACTCCTGACCCGCGCGTTGACCGACATCAACGACTGGGAAGACCCTGGCGTACTGCCCGAAGACGGACCGGTGACAAAGCTGATCGTCGACCTCCTGCTCGCCGACCCTGAATCGCGTGTAGTCCTCGAAACCCTCGACCTCATGCTCGGCCAGCGTCCCCCATCAGCGGCCCTCCTGCTCCACGCGCTGCTACGGACCGGGAACACCAAAGTGAGCGACATCCTCGCCGAAGCGGTCCCCCGGCCCACCACAGTCGACAACCTCGCCAAGCTGATCACTATCGCCGACCGCGACGACCTGCCGATGAGCGTCTTCGAACAGATCGCTCAACGCGTGCCTGCCCTGGCAGGCAGTCTGACCCAGCGGCTCGCCACCGAGTTCCCCCACGAGACCACCGCACTGCTCAAAGCCGAAATCGGTCGCATGCCCACCTTCGGCCCCCACACCCTGCGTCTACTCGCCAAGACAGGCACCGACCCGGTACTGGCCTTCGCCGTGGACAAACTGAACACCGAAGGACCCGCCGGAGCAGCCGCCGTTTTTCAGGCATACGGAAACTGAAGGGTGTGCTACCTGGGCTTAGGCCGTGGCCGCGTCGGCGCTGGCGGCCCACGCGTGGGCGGGGACTCGCCCGCACGGCTCCTCCGCAATGCCGCGCAGACAGGAGAGGATGTGGATGCTGTGTGCATGGTGATTGCTTGGTGACCCCGTTGTCGTGATCGGTTCCCGGGTCGATCCGCGCCCGGTGCCGATCGCATTCGATCGAGAGGTTGTGAGCCCGATGGACAGCACCCCGATGGATCGTGAAGCCGCCGACCGGATCGGCTCCGCCGCCGAGCGTGACCCGGACTCGGCAACCGCACGAAGCGGATTCGACGACCGCGCCGCGGCTGCGGCCGACCGCAATGAAGCCGACGACGACTACGACTTCGATCTCGACTACGAGTAGACGCCGACGAGCTCGGGCAGTGGTAGTAGGAGGTGCCGGTCAAACTGGCACGCGTACCTCGACCACAAACCTGCCGGTTCACAGTTCGGGCGGCGAGCGGAGGCTCCGTGAGCCTCGCCGCGACGCTGGGTACGGCGGTCCACCGGCCCGAGGTGCGCTTGAACGCGCCGCTGGTCTGCGAACCCGGCAGCCTGCGGCGGGCCAACGGCGCCACGTCGAGTTCGCCGGCGAGGTCGCGGCCGACTCACCCCACGGGGTGCCGACTTGGACGAGGTCATGGGGCGTGCGCGAACTGGTGCACCCATTTGTGAAAAATCTTGTCGACCATGTTCCTTTTGGACATGTATTGTCGTTGGCGTGAGTGATGAGAGTTCGACCCGGCCGCTCGCCCATCTACGCCGGCAGCGAGGCCTGTCGCAGGGAGATCTGGAACGGCGCGCGGGCATGTCACAAGCCGCAGTCCTAAGTGCCGAGCGGGCGAAGGACCCGCGGTTGTCGACGGTGAGCCGCTTCGTCGAAGCGCTCGGAGGACGCCTCCAGTTGGTCGCGTCCTTCGACGACGCCGACTACCCCCTCACCTTCCCGCAGCCCTCGACGGCCACCCTGCCTGTCACCGAAGGCCAGCGCCCGGCGTGGCGGATACGGGCATGGAACGAGACATCGCTGGCCAAGGAGTTCCTCAAGAACGGCCTCGTGGCGATGAGCGAGGACGAAATCGGCAGGCCGGTCACCGAGATCGGCTCCGAGCAGGAGCTGCGCGATGCCTTGCGGGCGCATCCGAACGGCCAGGATCGGCCGGAGAAGGCGTTCGGCGCCTTCGTCACCTACTGGAACTATTTCAGCCAGGACATGCAGGTCGGCGACACCATCGTCTTGGCCTACCTCGACCGCGCCAAGGTGCCCCGAGCCGCGATCGGGGTCATCACCGGGGAGTACGAGTACCGGGCCGACGACAGCGACGCTCGTCTGCGTCATCGCCGAGCGGTCCGTTGGACGAGCCGCGACCTCGCCCGCCGCGCTCTCGATGACGACCTCCGACGAACCGTGAGCGCCCCCGGCACGATCTGCCAGTTCGGTGCTGCAGATGCCGGAACGCGGCTGGCCGCCCTCGCTGCACAATACGGCTGAACCGAAGCAGGCGCGTCGCGCCCGTCGACCTCCCGAGGCGACGCGGCGCGACGGCATCCTCGGGGAGCGCACTTGGCCTGCCTGACCGGCCGTGTAGTGCTCCATCATCTCTCCGGATCCGCGATCAATAGCAGCCTCGGCCGATCGTCTCCGTCTATGAGCTGTCGAGGCGGCATGGCGAAAGGTGCAGCTCAGACCGTGTACATCCAGCCACCTGGCTTCGACCGCCCGCTTTCCTACTGTAAGAAAGGCCTGTACAACCTCTGAACGCGAGCCTCGATCGGCAGGGTGACTTCATCGGCGGGAGGTCGGTGCGGTGCCCGCGCCCGCTCGGGTGGCGTGGCCGGTCACCAGGCAGCACGCGGCAACGTCAGCAATCTGTCAGGCCGCGGGAAGTTACGACAGCCGTTAGGAAGCCCTGATGATGGTGTCAAGGTGAGGGCGGCATGCCGCGCGCGATGGGCTCTGAGGCAGGTTCGACAATCCGGGTGAGCTCGGTCGTCTCGCTGGACATGACGGCATCGAGCATTTCCGCAAAGGTGCTCTGCGGCGTCAGACCGAGACGCTCGAACCCCCAACGCTGTTGTCTGTCCATGCCGGTGGAACCGATGGGCAGCGACCAGATGGCACCCTCGCCTTCGTGGTGGCACAGGACAGCGCAGCCGCTCGGGCCGAGTTGATCGGTGATCCATCCCAGAGTGTCGGAGGGGAGGACTACCAGCAGCAGTCGCTCCCCTGTGACCGACTGCGGCTGGCGCGCCTTCTCCTCGGACTCGTATCCGTCGTGGACTGCGGCGTTGAGTCGGCCAGCGGTTTGATAACGCTCATCGACGGGCCCGGCTTCGTCGGAGATGCACCATCGGATCAGGTACTCGTCCCCGGCCGGGTCCTCGATCCAATGCTGCTCATGGGCGAACATGCGGTCGAAATGTTGGTCCGGGTCCTTCGCGAACTCGATGATCGCTGGGGTGTCCTGGAGCAGGTCCTCGGCAGTTTTCCGTCCACCGATTAGTTCGGGGATCTGGGGAGACTGAATCGTCCAGCCACCTTCCCCGGCTTTGGTATAGATGAGATGCAGGTCAGTCGACACCGAGCACCTCCTTCGCTTCCTCGACGGTCAGGCCGGCCTGTTTGACGAGGATGTCGCGGACGATCACAGCGGGGATCTCGACTCCGTTGTGGAAGGCCCAGCGGATCCTGGGACGACCCTCTGCCTCCAGCCAAGTATGACTGCCAGGTCCACTGTGCGGTACCGCGCGGTAGCCGAGCTCCTTCTTGAGGATCTGGAGCATCCTTTTCGCTTTGTGCGAAGGCCAATTGTCCCTGCCCACCCCGCCCCCACTCTCGCCAGCTGGCCTCGTAACCCCGCGATCTCCAGGAGCGACACCTTAGCAAGCACCGGGCACGTCACGTCCGCAATTCGCGGCGTGACCTGCGCGGGACAGTATGGGCTCCCGCATTGGAGGAATAGTGTTATCGAGCATGTGTTCGAAATCTGCGGATGGGTGACAAGGTCGGTTGGTGGCCGACGCGCATGGCCACGGGCTACCCGGCGAGGATCCGGCGGCGCGGTGGCTGTCCGGCACGGTGATTCGGGGGATCCGCGGCCGCGACGGCGCCGGTCCCGTCGTTGCGGTGCTGGTGGAGCGTGTCGGCGCCCTGGGTGGGTACGACGAGGCGCTGCGGCCCGAGTGCGGGCATCAGCCGGAGGTGATTGCACCCCGCTGAAGAGGTGGGCATCCGGGATCCGCGTTGGTGCATCTGCAGGCTGGCCAGGACCATAGTCGTCACCACGGCCCAGAGCTGTGAGACCCATAACCCCTGGTTGGTCGCGGTTCGGTCGCCCTGAGTGTGATATCGACATGTGATCAGTTCGGGCTCGACATCTGTATCCAAGACTGCCAAAATAATCGAACGTTCCGAAACATCTTTCGAAACGTTCGAATGAGGAGGTTTCGTGACTGCGCAAGCGTTGGAGGAAAGGACCTTCATCCCGGATGGGGACCGAGAGAGCCTCGCATCCGTATTCAGCTTCCTCGCTGCCCATGAACGACTCAGGGAGTCCGGCGCGAAGCCGAACCCCTGTTACGCGCTGGTCGGGATCGACGAGCACGACCGGATTGAGCTCCCGGCGGAAGTCCACCAGGCGCTGAAGCAGATCGTCGCCTCCCTGATGGCCGGCAAAGCGGTCACCGTCGCTCCACACAGCATGACCCTGACCTCGCAACAGGCAGCAGACCTCCTGGGAATCAGTCGGCCGACCGTGATCCGGCTGATTGACAAGCAGGAGCTGCCCGCCGAACGTGTAAGCACACGTCATCGGCTGCGCCTGGACGATGTCTTGACATACCGGGAAGCCCGGCGTCGGCGGCAGTATGACGCGCTGGCGGCGATGGAGGTCGACATCGACGCCGAAGAAAACCCAGAGAAGGTGCGCGAGCAGTTGCGTGAAGTCCGCCATCTCGTTGCCGAGCGACGCCGAAAGGCCAAGGGCTGAAATAATCCCGGCATGTTCGCCGCTGTCTTGGATACCTGTGTCCTGTGGCCCAGCCTCCAGCGTGATTTTCTGCTGTCGCTGGCGATAGAGGGTCTATATCGACCGCTATGGTCGGACGCGATCCTCGATGAGCTGGAGACCCACGAGGCCCTCAAGCTCGCCCAGCGGCATGGGATCGACCTGGGGGAGGCCTCAGAGCGAGCTAAGCGGCTCATCTCGCAGATGCAGGGTGCATTCGACGACGCCCTCGTGGAAGGCTGGGAACCCCACGAGGGCACCTTCGGTCTGCAGGATCCCGACGACGAACATGTCATCGCCGCTGCGCTCGTCGGTGGTGCCGGGGCCATCGTGACCGACAACGTGAAGCATTTCCCCCAATCTGCGGTGCCGAACCACATTCAGGTCATCAAACCCGCACAATTCGCGGCCGATACCGTGGCCGTATCACCCGAGACCGCTCTCCGGGCAGTCGAGGCCATCGTGTGCCGACGCCAAAGCCCGCCGACGACAGTCGCCCAGGTGATGGACTCCCTCATCCGGTTGTATGGAATGGACGAAGCCGTAGATCTGCTCCGAACCGCCCGATAGGCCAGAAGTGATACCTGCCGCCTGTCCAGGCCCGAGCACCGTCGTTCGTAAATCGGTCGATTTCCGAACATCCGGCCGTGAGCGGGCGTCGATGACGCACCCGCAGGACCGGATGTTCGGAAACCCGTTCGGAAACAGGTACTCTCACACCCGGTTCTCGAACACGTTTCCCGAACGGGCGGAGGGGTTGTCATGGCGTTGGTCGGTCTGGTCCGGGTGAGCACGAGCAGACAGGAGACCGCACGCCAGCACGACGACCTGGATCCGATCTGCGTGAAGGTGTTCGAGGAGAAGGTCAGCGGCAAACTCAAACTCGCCGAACGGCCGGGCCTGCAGGCCGCGCTCGACTACATGCGGCCGGGTGACATGCTCACCGTGCAGGAAGCCGACCGGCTCGGCCGCAACCTGCTCGAAGGCCTGCTCGTGCTCAACGACCTGTTCCAGCAAGGCGTCGCCGTGAAGATCCTGCACGGGATCGCCGCCGGCGAGCACACCGAACGCAGCCTCATCCTGGACCTGGCCCTCGCGCTTGCGGAGGACCGGCGCCGCGACATCGCCCGCAAGACCCGCGACGGCCTCGACGCCGCCGCACGCCGCGGCCGCAAAGGCGGCCGTCCCACCGTCATCGACGACGACAAGCGCCGCGCCATCCTGGCCCGCCGTGCCGAAGGCCAATCCCTGCGCGAGATCGCGCGCGGAGTCGGGATCAGCCTGGCCGTCATACATGGTGAAGTGAAAGCCGCTGAGGCCGCGACCATAGTGCCGGTGCACGACCTCACCTGAGCCGGAACAGCACTCGGCACGGCTCGGCGTCGCACCACCGCGCGGCCCCGGGGTGGTGCTCATCGTGATGCCGACCCACCGCCTCGGCCAACGCCCGCAAATGGTCTCGCAGCCTGTTCCGTTCGGCCAGCACTCGATGCCACTGCTGACCGATGTCCTCGTACATCAACGACCTCCCACCACCGTGGTCGCCCCCGCGAGGGCGACATTCCCGACCCTCCGTTCTGGAGCGGCCCGGCGCCTGCTGGCACCCAATACCTATGTTGAACTGCGGTTTTGAGTGCTATTCAAAGAAAGTCGCGTCGTGATTCTGGGCGGATCACGTGTAGTCGAACCGAGTTGAAGACGTGTTTTTGGTAGTCAAAGAATGTCGTCCGTAGCCTTATCTGGTCGAGAAGGAGACGACCTGTGCCACCACGTCTGTACAGACCGACCGAGGTGCCCGAGAACCACGATCAGTTCATCGACATGCTGTGGCGCTTCTTCATCGCGGCCGACGAGCCGCCCATGAGGAAGATCGCCCAAGTCATCAACGAACTGCCCGAGGATCAACAGAAGGGCTCGGCCAACCACGAGACCGTCCGGCGCACATTGCTGGCGCTCACACTTCCGCAGTGGGAGACCGTGGAGGTGATCTTCTTGGCGCTGTGTCAGATCGCCGACGTAGATCCCGATGACGTCGAGCCCGACGAAGACAACTACCGCGGCCGCGACTGGGAACCGCCCCGGTCTCACCGCGACGAGCTCCACCGACGACACCGCCTCGCCCGGAGCGGATGGTTGCCCCCGATGCCACGAACCCGAACTGAGAAGGCCCGCCAGGAAGCAAAGGAGGCGGCAGAAGCAGCTGCAGCGTTCGGGCGCTCGCGAAAGTCCACGGTGGACGACGACCCTTGGGGTACCGCACCCGCGACTGGAAGCTTCGGTGCAGGCCGCGGCGTCGACGAGGAGCCTCCGTTCTAGCCGGTGATCACCAGGGTCGGTTCACCGGCTCCCGGGACCGTCCGGCAGCTGGCAGGACCGGCCCCAGCGCGTCGAGGAGTTCGACCACCACGCCCCGCAGGATCCGCACTGCCCGCCGAGTGCATCACTGACGATCGCGATCTCGTGCACCCCTCTCACGTAGCTTCCGCGTCATGACAATCTGGGAGACGATCTTCGCTTCGATCACCGCCACTACCACCGCGGCCGCGGTGATGGGCTCGACCAAATCCCTCGCCCCCAGGGTGAAGCGAGGGTGGACGCAACGGCGGCTGGACCGCTCGGCAACGATGACCGCCCGCCGCGAAGCGCGTGAGCGCGAGGCCGAAGAGCGCGCCATGCGGGAGAAGATTGCGGCGGCGGAGGAGCAGGGGAAAGCAGTCGCTCTCTACGTTACCGATGATCATCCGAGAGCCAGGGTCTTCAGCGACGGCAGCTGCTCCTACCACTTCTGCGGGGACCACGAGGGCTATCGGGCAGCGCTGCAGAGCGGGCAGTACGACCCGCGCAGGACCTACCCCGGATTTCCGCCCCCGGTTACGTAGTTGTAGCCGTGCCGGAGGACCGGCGCTGTCGAGGTCAGGGCCGGTTGGCGAGTACAGCCGGTATCCGTGATGTGGCGTCGACCCAGGCTGCGGCGGCCGGGTCGATCCAGCCAAGGACCTGCAACAGTTCGCTGAGGCGCACGGCGTGGTCGACGGCATGGATCGGTTCGTGGTGGGCGACTCTGTTGCGCAGCTCGTGCAGGTCGACGATCGGGTCGTAGACCGCGATCCGTTTCCTGGGCCGCAGATGCGGGAAGGCGTGCCGGTACGCCTGCGCCCATAGGGTGCCCTGGAAGGTATTGGCCAGCGTGTAGCGCCAGAATCCGAAGGTGAGCTCGGCGACGACCTTGCCGTGGACCTCGGAGATGGAGTAGTTCAGGGTCGCCCGCTCGCGTGCCTTGCGGACCGACTGCGCCAGCCGGGACTTGGTGCCCCACGGCATCTTCGGGTCGGCATACCAGTCACCGTTGCCGTTGAGGACCCGCTGGTGGTAGCTGATCAACTGGGCGTCGAGAGCGTTGCGCAGCACGATCTCGAACGAACCGAGCGTTTCGTGCCACGCCCCGGAGGCGAGCTGGTTCCACTCGTACAGCCGCTCACCCGCCGCGTCGGATCCGGCGACCTGGGCGTAGCGGTCGAACCGGCCGGCAGACAGGAATCGCCGCAGATCGGCGGCCGACCATCGGGCGGGAATTGTCGTCACGATCGCCGAGGCTATACTGGGAGGCAGAAAACCCCGGAACGATCCATACCGGCCGCCTCGGCGGTCAGGCACATCGCCGGGGTTCCTTTCTGTTCAGGGACGGATGCAGGGGGAGAACTCCCTCCGGGGAGCATGCGAGTAGGTGCTGCGTGCGGCTCCGCCGCGCGGGAAGAGAAGATCACGCGGACACGGCTGGTCCTGTTCCGTGGCGGACCGTGGCCGCACGCTGTCGCCGTTCAGAAGCCGAAGAGGGCGTTGCGTTCGTCCTCGGTGAGGTTGGCCAGGCCCGCAGCGGCCCAGGGCTGGTTGCGGTAGTCGATCCATTCGCCAGCGCGGGTCTCGCGCAGCATCGCTTCGCGCCACCGGGCCTTCTCCGCCTCGGGAAGGTTCGCCGCTTCCAGTTCGCGTACTTTGTTCGCGCGGCAGGTGATTGCCCACGCGATCTGCTTGGGGGTACCGGTGAGGTCGGGCCAGCCCGCCGCCTTCGCGGATCCGGCGTTGGCGTCGTTCACCGAGACGTAGTCGCTCATGGGTACAGGATGCGATCGGGTACCGACTTCGCGCCTTGCGGAGCCGCTGACGGTCTCGTGCGGCGCCCGTGGATAACGAGATGGGCAGTTGCCCACGGAGGCGGCGCTTTTGGTCGGACCCTCGTGTCATTCTCGTCTGATGGGGGACCGGATGCCGGAGGTCCGTATTCAGGGCGGGCGGGTGATCACCGCGCCGGGGGTGGCGTTGGTGTGGTTGCCTGTCGACGGGCAGGTCGTCGCGAAGATCCCTCCTCAGAGAGGGAATCGGCGCTGGCTGCACGAGTCGGTGAACATCCGCTCCCCGCAGCTGGAAAGCGATCGGTGGCTCCTGCCCCGCAGCTGCTTGAACCGGCTGGTGACCGCCGCGGTCGACCGCTACGGCCATGTCGTGCTGGTGCGGGACATGCAGAAGCTGTCTCGCTGCACCACGGCCTGCCTGGAGGCGGTCGGATCGGAGTGCGAGTGCGCGTGCCTGGGGCTGTCCCACGGATCGACCAACGCCGACGGCTGGGTCGCGACGATCGGCGACGTCGTGTACTCGGGGTAGCCGTAGCATCCGCCGAAAATCAGGCGGATATGGCGTAGCCGCCTGGTAGGCATCGGGTTTCGGGTTCGGCATGCGCTGTCGGCTGGTTGGTGCTTGGCTGCCGGTGATGGTGTTGGTCGGCGCTGGTGGAGGCTGGGGTTCGTGGCGACGCGGATGTTCGCGGACGAGGAATTGGAACGTCTGCGGGGATTCCCGGAGATCAGCCGCGAGGAGCTGTTTCGATACTTCACGCTCACGTCGGCGGATCTGGCGTTCGTGGATCCGGGCCGCGGCCGGGGACCGGCCGAACGGCTGGGCTTGGCGATCGCGTTGTGTACGCTGCCGTGGCTGGGATTCGTGCCGGATCGGCTGGTCACGGCCCCACCGGTGGCGGTGGCCCGCCTCGCCGAGCAGCTGCGGGTCGACCCGGTGGTGATCGGTGCCTATGGCAGGCGAGCCAAGACCCGCACCGAGCATGTGCGCCTGGCCGCCCAATACCTGGGATGGCGTGCGGCCGGTGCGCTGGAGTTCAAGGAGCTCGACGAGTTCCTGCTCGCGCGGGCGATGGAGCACGATTCCCCGACTCTGTTGTTCCGGCTGGCGTGTGAGTATCTGATCTCGGCGAAGGTGATCCGGCCGGGCCCTGTCACCGTGGTGGAGCGGGTCGCCCACGCCCGGCACCAGGCCCAGACCGAAACCTATGACCGGCTCGCTCACGAGTTCACTGCGGCGCGGTGTGCGGAGTTGGACGGCTTGCTGGTCACGGACGCGTCGCTGGGGATCTCGCGGTTGCGGTGGCTGTCGACCGGGCCGGTGGAGGCGTCGGCGGCTGCGGTCCGCGCCGAGGTCGACAAGCTGGGGTTTCTGCGGGGTTTGGGTGCTGATCGGCTGGATCTGTCGGTGCTGCCCGCCGAGCGGCGCCGGTTCTTGGCCACGATGGGCCGGCGTCTGAGTCCGCAAGCCCTGGAGCGTCGGGATCCGCAGCGCCGGTATCCGATCCTGCTCACGGTGCTGGCCCAGTCGGGCACCGATGTGCTCGATGAGGTCGTGGCGTTGTTCGATCAGGCGATCTCGGCGAAGTTCGGTGCCGCCGAACGGAAGATGCAGCAGCAGCTGGCCGAGCGCGGCAAGACCGGCGAGGACCGCCAGGCGCTGCTGGACGATCTCTTGGAAATCGTCACCGACCCGACGGTGGCTGATGAGGAGATCGGCGCGCTGATCCGCGGCGAGAAGATCGGGTGGGAACGCCTGCGCGCGGCGATCGCCCAGGCCAAACCCAGGTTGCCGCGTGATCACGGGCATCTGGCAGCGCTGGATTCCTCCTACAACTACCTGCGCCAGTTCACCCCCGCAGTGCTTGAAGCGGTGCGCTTCGCCGGCGGCACCGCCGCTACCGAGCTGCTGATCGCGGTGAACATGCTGCGCGAGCTGAACGCGACCGGGCGGCGCAAGGTCTTCGACGACGCCCCGACCGGGTTCGTGCCGACGAAATGGCGCGGCTACCTCGACGAGGCCCGAAAGACCGGTAGCGCCACCGCGTACCGGCACTACTGGGAATTGTGCGTACTGCTCGGACTGCGCGACGGGCTGCGCAGCGGGGATGTGTTCGTGCCCGGCTCGCGCCGCTACGCCGACCCGGCCGCCTACCTGATCACCACCGGGCAGTGGGAACCGCAACGCGGCGAGTTCTGCCGCCTGGTCGGGCGATCCGCCGATCCCGGCGTCGCGCTGGCCGCCGTGGTCGCCGAACTGCACGACGCGGTCGGCGAGCTGGAGGCGGTGCTGGCCGGCGGGGACGGCCCGGTCAGGGTGGACGAAGGCGGGGATCTGGTGATCTCGCCACTGACCGCGGAAGATGTTCCCGCCGAGGCGATCGCGCTCAAGGCCGAGCTGACCGAGATGCTGCCGTTCGCGCCGATCGTTTCCTTGTTGATCGAGCTGGACAAACGCACCGGCTACCTGGACTGCTTCACCCACGCCGGCGGCCAGGCCACCCGCACACCGGAGTTGAAACGCAACCTGATCGCCGTGCTGCTGGCGCACTCGACGAACCTGGGGTTGACCCGGATGGCCGAGGCATGCGGGATCACCTACGACATCCTGACCTGGACCGACGAGTGGTATGTGCGCGAGGAGACCCTGCGCGCGGCCAACCTCACGCTGATCGACTACCACCAGCGGCTACCGCTGACCCTGGTGTTCGGTGCCGGAACGCTGTCGTCGAGCGACGGGCAGCGATTCCCGACGCGCGGGAAATCAACCACGGCCAGGCCGTTGAGCCGGTATTTCGCCAGCGAGGGCCTGTCGACCTACACCCATGTCACCGATCAGCATGCCACCTACGGCACCAAGGTGATCGTGGCGACCAAACGCGAAGCCCACTACGTGCTCGATGAGATCCTGGGCAACGCCGCGGATCTGCCGATCACCGAGCACGCCACCGACACCCACGGGGTCACCCTGGTCAACTTCGGGTTGTTCGACCTGCTCGGGATGCAGCTCTCGCCACGGATCCGGGACCTGGGCCGGATCACCCTGTACCGGCCGGGCCCGCGCGCGCAGGCCGAGGCCCGGTTCCCGCATGCGGGCCCGCTGATGACCCGCAAGGCCAACCTGGGTTTGATCGCCGAGCACTGGGACGGTCTGCTGCGGTTGGCCGGATCGCTGAAGTTCGGGCACGCCACCGCGTCGCTGCTGGTCGGCAAGCTGTCGGCGTCGGGGCGGCAGAACACTCTGGCCGCGGCGCTCAAGGAGTACGGGGCGCTGCGGCGCACCATCTACGCCGCGAGGTACCTCTCCGATCCGGACTATCGGCGCAAGATCTCGCGGCAGCTCAACAAGGGCGAGTCGCTGCACGCGCTGCGCCGCGACCTGCTCTATGCCCACGAGGGGATGATCCGGGCGCGCCATCTCGAGGACCAGACCGAGCAAGCCTGGTGCCTGACCTTGGCGACCAACGCTGTGATCGCCTGGACCACAGAGTATTACGGGCTCGCTGTCGATCAGATGCGCCGCGCCGGGCAGCGTATCGATGACGAGGTCCTGGCCCATATTTCCCCAGCGCACAGTGCCAACATCAACTTCTTCGGCGCGATCGAGGTCGACATCGACGCCGAGCTGGCCCAGCTGGGCCCGACCGGGTACCGGCCGCTGCGGGTGCGTGACACCTTGTTCTGACTGCGCGGCCGATCTGTGGTTACGGCCTGCCGGTGCCGGTCGGGCTGGTTGATGCGGTGGCTGTTGAGTGAGCGGTGAGGAAGTTGTCGACGAGCCGGGCGCAGTCGTTGTGGTCGATGGTGCGTAGTCCGGTGAGGCGGGCGAACACGATCGGGCCGAGGAGTTCGATGATGGCGAAGGTGGTGTCGAGTTCGCCGAGTGTGGCGCGGGCGTCGGGGCTGGTGAGGATCTGGTCGAACGGTCGGCGGTATTGCTCGATGACGCGGGCGCGTAGTGAGGTGAGCGCGGCCGGGTCGGTGTGGTTGTCGTCGATGGATCCCATGGCCAGCCAGGCCAGGGTGGTCATCTGTACCGGGGCCTGTTCGATGAGGTCGGCTTGGGTGGTGAGCAGCGTGAGGAGCTGCTCGCGTACCGGGGTGGTGCCGGTGGGGGCGTCGACGTGGGGGAGCAGCCGTTCGAAGGTCGCCGCGAGCAGATGGGTGGTGCTGCCGAAGTGCCGGTAGAGGGTGGCGCGCGCGACTTTCGATACGCGGGTGACCGCTTCGACGGTGACCGCCTCGACACCGCCGGTGGACAGCAGATGGGTGGCCGCGTCGAGCAACCGGTTGCGTGAGCGTGCCAGCCGCGGATCGGCCTGCTCGTCGTCCGCGGGGTGCGGGTCGGTCATGGACGCGTGTTCCTCCGGTTCGTGCCGTGCGGCTGTGGGTGTGAGTGGACTCTATCCCACACCCCGACCCCTATGATACGAATGGTCTCGCACAGAGACTATCGGTCTCTAAAGTCGGGAGGTGCCGGTGGACACGCCTGGGACGGACACTGTCGAGATCGCCCGGTGGACCCGGGCCGAGTGGTGGATGCTGACGGTGTCGTGCCTGGCGGTGGCGCTGGTGGTCGCGGCGATGGCGGCGTTGTATTCGGCGTTGCCGCAGATCGCGGTCGCGACCGGGGCCACCCAAGCTCAGCTGACCTGGATCGTCGACGGCTACACACTGGTGCTGGCGTGTCTGGTGCTGCCCGCCGGCGCCGTCGGTGACCGTTACGGGCGCCGTGTGGTGCTGGTGGCGGGGTTGGTGGTGTTCGCCGCCGCCTCGGCGCTGCCGCTGCTGCTGGACGAGCCGGTGTGGCTGATCGCGACGCGCGCGCTGGCCGGGGCGGGCGCGGCGCTGGTGATGCCCTCGACGCTGTCGATCCTGACCGCGGGGTTCGCCCCTGTTCATCGCGGCCGGGCGGTCGGGATATGGGCCGGGGTCGCCGGATCCGGGGCGGTGCTGGGGATCCTCGGTGCCGGGGTGCTGCTCGAACGATGGTCGTGGCCCTCGGTGTTCGTCGGGTTGACCGTGGCCGGGACGGTGCTGGCGGTGCTGGCGTGCACCATCGCCGAATCCCGCCACCGTGAGCATCCGCCGGTGGACTGGGTCGGCGCGGGCACGGTGGCGGTCGCGGTCGCCGCGATCGTGTTCGCCGCGATCGAGGTCCCCGCACGCGGCTGGGCCGACCCGCTCGTCGCCGCCGCGGCCGGGATCGGTGTGGCCGCGGCGGTGGCGTTCGTGGTCGTCGAACTGCGCAGCGCGGCGCCGCTGCTGGACGTGCGGTTGTTCACCCGCCGCGGTTTCGGTGCCGGGTCGCTGTCGGTGACCATCCAGTTCCTGGTCACCTTCGGAGTGTTCCTGCTGCTGGTGCAGTACCTGCAGCTGATCTTCGGTTACGGGCCGCTGGCCTCGGCGCTGGCACTGGCGCCGATGGTGGTGCCGCTGGTCGCGATCTCGGTGATCGCGCCGTGGCTGTCGAGCCTGGTCGGATTACGGGTGATGACCGTGACCGGCCTGCTCACCATCGCCGCCGGGCTGGTGCTGGTGAGCCGGTTGACCCTCGCCGCAAACTATCCCGACCTGCTGTGGCCGCTGCTGATCATGAGCGCGGGCCTGGGATTGTGCACCGCCCCGGCGACCTATGCCATCGTCGCCGACACCCCCGAGGCCAAACACGGGGTCGCCGCCGCGGTCAACGACGCCGCCCGCGAGATCGGTGCCGCGATCGGGATCGCCGTGGCCGGCAGTGTCCTCGCCGCCGGCTACACCCACCGCATCCAGCCCGCCTTGGCCCGGCTACCCGAGCCCGCCCGCGGCCCGGTCGCCGATTCCCTGGCCGCCGCCCTGCAAGTCGCCGACCAGGCCGGACCGGTGGCCGCGCCGCTGGCCGAGTTCGCTCAAGCCGCGTTCGTGCACGGCAGCGGCCAGGCCGCGCTCGCACTGGCCGCCCTCACCACCGCCACAGCGATCGTGCTGGCCGTCCTGGCCCCCGGCCGCACACCGCGCCCGCACACCAGGACGCCCTCACCGGCACCGCACTCCCCTCCTGGTGAAAGACGCCCGTCATGATGGGCTACCGCACGAGCATCGTCGGCACCGACGGATCCGGCCCTGCCCGTACTGCGCCAGTTGGCTGTCACCACCGCCGGTCACCGCTGCTGGCCCGGCTGCTGTCCACCCCACCGATCGAGCTCGACGGCAAAGCCCACTGCGACATCCTCATCACCGCCTAAACACACTCACAGAAAGCGCCCATGACCGAGAACACACCCAGCACTGACACACCCGAGCCCCGGCAGGTCCCGGACTGGATCCCCGCCTTCCCCGTGCTCGCACCCGACTCCGTCGACCTGCCGCCCCACCACGACCACTGCCTGGGCTGCGGACCGGCCAATCCCCACGGCCACCGGCTACGCGCCCGACGCGACGCACACGGCGTCTACGCCCACCACCGCTTCGACTCCCGCCACGTCGGCGCCCCAGCGATCGCCCACGGCGGCGCGGTCGCCACCGTCCTCGACGAACTGTTCGGACTCCTGCTCTACACCGTCGGGGAACCCGCCGTCACCCGCCACCTCGCCATCGACTACCTCGCCCCGATCCTGCTCGACACCCCCTACACCCTCCGCGCCCACATCCACTCCCGCGACGGCCGCAAACTCCACCTGAAAGCCACCATCGAAAACGACCGCGCCCACGTGGTCACCACCGCCACCGCCCTGTTCCTCATCGTCGACGTCAACCACTTCCTCACCCCACAACACACCCCCACACACCGATAACACCCCCCTGACCTGTTCCGTAACCCGATCCGTAACCGGAACACCACGCAGAACGAACATCGGCCCAGCACACCGGTGTTCCGTAGAGGTGTTCCGCAAACTGTGCCGGTCAACCCCCGCCATCTGGAACACTTTCGGCATGGGTGAGCCGTTCCGCATCGGATACTGCCGCTGCTCCACCGACGAACAAGACGTCGAGATCCAAACCGAACAACTACTGGCGCTCGGAGTGCCGCGCGAGCGGATCTTCATCGACAAAGGGTTCTCCGGGACCACCCGCAAGAACCGGGCCGGCCTGGACAACGCACTCGCCGCCGCCACCTCCGCCGCAGCGGCCATCGACGAGCGACAGGTAGTGCTGACCACGACGAAGTTCGACCGATTCGCACGCAACATGGCCGAAGCAGGCCAGACCCTGACCGAACTGCGCGAGCGCGATGTGCTGTTCGGACTCGGGAGCTCGATCTACGACTGGGCAGACCCGTTCGGCAAGCTGTTCCTGCAAACCCTCGCCATGGTCGCCGAATTCGAAGCCAACCTCAACCACCTACGCACCCGCGAGGGCATGGCCAAAGCCCGCGCAAAAGGCAGACTCAAAGGCAAACAGCCGAAACTACCTCTCACGGCACGGAAAACAATCCACCGCCGCTACCACGACCCCGCCGACGACGCGAGCCTCGCTGACCTCGCCGAGGAATACAGCGTCGGCCGCTCCACCATCCACCGCATCGTCAGCAATGCTCCACCACGAGCCTGAGAATTCACCAGCCTGTCGTAAAGACCCCGCTACTTCGCACTTCCTGACAACCCTTGGGTTGCGGGCCCTTACGTCCCACACGAGTCCTGACCCGAATCGGATCGTCGGCGAGCTGGGCGGATACGCCGCGCCCACCAGGAGCCGGTGGCGAGACAGACGATCGTTTCAACCCAACAGGCCGAGCGGATCATCGACCAGACACAACGCCATATCCGCCCGATTTTCGGCAAATGCTACGGCTACCCCTACTCCAACCTGGGTGAATACACCCGCTCCGCCGTGGTGCACGGGCCCCGAGGCAGCGACCTCGACGCCGTGATCTACCGTGGCGAACTCACCGGATACCGCTACCGCGCAGACCGCGCCGGGCGCCGCAACGAGGGCTGGCCGCACCCCTACGAGTTCATGTGCGCCGCCTGCTTGAGCACCCGCGCAGAGGTGTGGGATCACTGCCACACCCACCGCTACGTCCGCGCCCCGCTGTGCAGGCCGTGCAACACCCGCCACTGGACGGGATGGAACCCCCAGCACGGGCGGGCGGCGGTGAGCCGCAACCTCGACCCCACCTACTACCGGTGGTGCCCGGACTACGACGCCGACGAGAACTCGTGCACCGCGTAGTCAGACGCCGGAGGCCTGCCGCCCCTGCTCGGTGCGGGTCGGCGTCGTTGCTGCACTGGGAGCGGGATCGAGAACAACGGCAGCGGCCGAGTCGAACCGGTGCGAGTTCTGGGCCGTGCGGACGATGACCACGCCGGGCTCGTGAGTGATCGACTCGATCGGCTGGCCGTCTAGCAAGCGGCCCAGGTCGCTCGCCCCAAGCCCGGAGACCTTCTTCGGGCGTTTGGTCGCCACTCGCGGGATGACGTCGGGGGCGCAGGTCATGCACAGCTTCAACGTCGACCGCGCAACTCCGTCCCGGGTGTGGAGCCGCTCCACGGTGAAGTCGAATCCGTCCACTCGGTCATAGAGAATGTCGCCGTAGCGCGCCTCGATGACATCGGGGTCGTCCGACTCGGTGACCCACCGCCAGGACGTCGTGGGCTGGAGAGTGGCGCGCACGGTGGGGCAGTCCACGGTGTGGATCTTGTTGTGGACGTAGAAGCAGCGACCAGCCCGGATCGCAGCGTTGATGCGGTCTTCCTCCTTCTGCAACGCGCCCTGGATCACCCGGACGGCCTCGGCGATCGGAATCTGCTGGTCGGGCTCGTGCGCGCAGGCGTGCTGGGCTCTGTAGGCGATGCAGCCGGCTGCGCGGCCGGATTCTGCTCTGCTCATGCCGACAGCTCCTGTGCTCAGGATTCTGCGGTGGCCGGAGCTGGGGCCGGGGTGGTGGGAGCCTTCAGGGAGTCGCTGTCGAAGAAGAGACCGTCGAGGGTGTCGGTGTAGTTCTCCAGCGCGCGCACCTCGATCTCGGTTTCGGCGGTGGCGCCGAGGTCGCGGGCGGTCTTGACGAACAGTTCGAGTTCCCCCAAAGCGATCGTGCCGGTCAGGAACAGCGGAAGGTTGATCTGCATCGGTACACCCTAGGCCAGCGCACGTGCGCGGATGTCAGCGTTGTCCGGGCCTTTACCCGCCTGGGCCTGCGCTCTCGAACATGGGCGCGCTGAACACCTTTCGTGTCGGTGGTGTCGAGTATGCTCTCGCTCTTCCAGAGCAGGGGAGTCAGAGGTGGCGGTCAGTAAGCGGGTTCGTTTCGAGGTGCTGCGCCGTGACGAGCACAGGTGCCGGTATTGCGGAGCACGAGCGCCCGAGGTGGAGCTCACCGTCGACCACGTGGTGCCAACCGCTCTCGGCGGAACTGACCATCCGAGCAATCTGGTCGCGGCCTGCTGGGACTGCAACAGCGGAAAGACCTCGACGGTTCCCGACGCTCCGCTTGTCGCCGAGGTGGACGCCTCGGCTGTGGCGTGGTCGCGAGCTATGGCTGTGGCCGCTCAGGAGCGTGCCGCGGCCTACACGCAGGACCGCCAGCTCGCCGACGATTTCCGTGACATGTGGGAAGACTGGACCTGGACCGACTTCAAAGGCACGGAACATACCTTCGAACTGCCCGCCAACTTCGGCGAGTCGGTGCGCTCGATCCTCGCGGCTGGGCTGACGATGACCGACCTCGAAGAGCTGATGAGCGTCGCGATGACCACTCCCAAAGTGAAGGACAGGTTCCGCTATTTCTGCGGCTGTTGCTGGACCCGGGTGACGCAGGCCCAGGAACGCGCCCGCGAGATCCTGGCTGCGCAACAACCGCCGGAACCAGAGGTCCTCCCACCGCCTGTCGAGCGTGAGCGGGAGGGCGGGATGTTCCGGATCGCTGAAGTCCTCGAACAAGAACTCGATGAACTACAGCAGCTACGGAATCAGCATGCCGCTCAAGACCAAGCATCGAACAGCCACCAGGCCTGAACGACTCACAGAGGGGACAGAGCCGTCACCTGGGCCCAAGAAGCAGCGACTCAGGTGATGGACCCGACGGAGTCGCGGCGGCGGGAAACGCTCTCCGGCAGGAAAATCCGGTCCGGGATACAGATCAGCCCAGGGGTTCGCGCGCCCTGGGCTGATCTGTGTCACGGGTGGAGGACTACCTGTTTTCGATCATCGGCCGATCTCCTCGCCGTGGAGGTGCCGGATACGGGGCGAGTGGCCGGGCCCGCTGGAATGCGCGGTCACCGCAGGACCAGCGGTGCAGGCACGACCGGGCCCGCTGGCATGGCCGGCGGTGGCGGCTCGGCGTTGGGCGACGGCGTCGTCGCGGGCGGCGACGACCTGGCCGATGCGCTCGTGCCACCGATCGCGGCGCTCGACGGCGCTTCGACCGGCCTGCCCGGCAGCGTGTGCGTGCCGGTCGATGACCTCACGAATGCCGGTCATCACCTCGGCATCGACCCCGGCGTGTTGCAGGGCGCGGCCGAGTCGGTTCCGGTTCTCCAGGAACTGCTCATGGTCGGCGTCCACACCCCTCGGTGAGCCGCCGGCCACGTGGTAAAGCGTGTTCTCGACCGCGGCCACCGTGGAGCGGAGCGTGTCATGGTCGGGGTGTGCCAGGTCGATCCCCGCCCCGCTCAGCAGGTGGGTCACCTCCTGTCGGGACTCGGCGCAGATGCGCTGGCCGTGGGCGTAGCCGCGGTGCTCGTCGACGGTGGCTTTCGTGCGTTCGTCGACCCACATCAGCTCCGGGAACTCGGCGTCGCCGTCGATGGTGCCGGTGTCGATGTCACCGATGACCGCGGTGAGGTGGTGCCGCTCGGCGGTGGTCAGCCCTTTCGCGGTGGCGGCGGTGGCGAGCAGGTCGGCCCGAGCGGCGGCCAGGCGCTGGATGCGGGCCGCGAGGTCGTCACCGTCACCGAGCCGATCGCGGTCGGTGACGGTGAGATCCTGGGTGGCCAGGGTGGTGATGTCGGCGTGGTGGTCCTGGGTGTCATCGGCGTACTGGTGCACCTGATCGGTGATCTGGTCGCGGTCGGCCCACTCCGGCCACACCTGGCGCTCGACCAAAGTGTCGGTGACGATCGTGCGACCGACTTCCCGCATCACCTGCTGATCGGCGGCGGTCATCACCGCGATCTCAGCCGCGATGTCGGCCGGGGCCAGGCGGCCGTCGCCGAACTGCGACAACAACTCCTGCGCTCGCCCACGCACCTCGTGCCCGGGATCGACGAGTGCGGGGGTGTCGAGCAGGTCGAGTTCGGCGGTGTGGCCGGTGAGGTAGTCGACGGTGAACTCCACCAGGGCCCGGTCGGAGTCGCTGCACTGCACGCCCGCCAGGTCCGCGAGCAGCTGCTCGCGCCGCGCACCGAGCTCGGCACCTGGCCCGGCGGTTTCGGCCCACGCCTGGACCGTCCAGTTGACCGCGGCGGCGGTGTGATCGGGCAACGCCTCCCCCGAAACCACATCGACGATCGCGGCCTCCCGCGCCCGCACCGCGCTGGTTTCGGCGGCGGTCTGGGCGGCGGCCGCGTCGAAGCCGGGATCGACACTCACCTGCCAGGATTCGGGGTCGACGTGCACACCCCACTTGTCGGCCAGGGAGCCGGTGATCTGTTCGGCGAGCCGGGCGGCGGTGTCCGAGCCCGGCGACCAGTACAGGGCATCAGCGAGCAGCGCGGTGTCGGTGTAGGGGTCACCGATCCCCCGGACCGCCGACAGTCGCGCTTCGGCCGCGTCGAGGTCGCGCCGCAGTCCGGCCAGGTACTCGGCCTCGACGTCACCGCCGGCGCGGGCGGCCTGGTCGAGGTCGGTGTCGAGGCGGGTGCGGCGGTCGCGGGCTTGGTTGGTCGCGACCAGGGCGTGCAGCCACGCCCTGCGCTGACCGAGCCCCTGCGGTCGGGCCTGCTCGGTGGTGGTGGATTCGGTGGTGTTCACGATGGTTTCCTCCTGGAGGGTGGGGGTTTCGGGCCAGGTCGGTCCGAGGTCGGTGGGGGTGTGCAGGTCGGTGGCGGTGTAGCCGCGGCGTTCGGCGGCGCGGAGCTGGTGGGTGCGGGTGGCTTTCTCGATCGCCGCCAGTTGCGCCGGTGACGGCGTCCGTTTCGGGCGGGCGAGGGCGATGTCGAACAGGTGGGCCACCAGGCGGCGGCCGCGGCGCTGGCGGACCATGAGCGCGGCGACGTCCTGGCCGCCCGGGGACAGGCCGGCGTTGCGGAGTTGGCGGCGGGTTTTCAGGTGGGACGGGGCAGCCCGCCACGGGTAGGTGGCGGGCTGCTGGTCAGGCGTGGTCATCGGCTTCGTGCAGCTCGGGCCTCAGCGGCCGTTGCCCTGTTCGGGGCCGTTGTTCTTGTTGCGGTGGTTGATCCGCTGCATTCCGGCGCCGGGGCTGGTGGTGCGCGGGTTGAGCTTGGGCGGCTTCGCCGCGGCCGAGGGCGGGGTGGCGAAGGAGGATTCGGCGGCCATGCGTTCGGCGATCTGGTCGTCGTCGAGCCCGCCGGTGCGCAGCTGCTCCTCGATCGCTTGGGCTCGTTGCGGGCTGTCGTAGCCGCCATCGGCTTCGATGACGGCGGCGGTGCGGGAGACGATGACCGCTTCCCGGCGTCGTGCCCACTTGAAGGCGGCGTCAGCGACCCCACGGTGGGCCATCTCGACCGCACCGGTGGTGTTGTCGAGATGCTCACGGACCTGCTGGCGCACCGGTTCGGGCACCGCCCCGGTATCGAGGATCTCGTCCAGGTCGCGGCGCTGGTTGCGGCTGGTGTTGTAGGCGATGCGCTGGGTGCGTTGGATGTCGACGATCGCCGCGGAGCGGTCGTCGGCGAACAACTGCTCCGGGACGGCGGGTTTGCCTGCCTCCACATCCCGCAGCACGGCCTTGATCTGATCGCGCTCCAGATCGTGGAGGCCTTTGCCGTCGGTGAGTGCTTTGCGGATCGCGGTCTTGTGGCCGGCGGCCTGCTTGGCCAGCTGGGTGGCGGTGACATCGTCGAGGTCCCCCGCCATACCGGCGGCTTGTTCGGCTTTCGGCGCGAGGAGCGCGTAGACACGGATGTGTTCGTCGAGTTCGTCGCGGTCGACGTGATCGGGCCACATCCGCGGATAGGCCCCGGCGGGGTTGGCGCGGATGGCCTTCCCGCGGGCGCGGGCGGCTTCCTGGTCCTCCACGGTCAGGACCGCGACCTCACGCGCCAGTTCCTCACGCACCTCGCTGGTCGCCGCCCCCACCTTCAGCTGCTCCTGATAGGTCTCGAGCAGTTTGTCGATGCGCGGCTTGGCCTCCTCCCCCGGATCCACCAGCGGCGCGGCGTGACGACTCAACTCCTCAGCCGCCGACACCGTCTTGATGTCGGCGTTTTCCTCGTCGCCGATCGCGGCGGGGGTGCCGAGGTAGGCGGCGACGAACCGCAACCGGGTGCGGGTCTGCTCGGGGACCTTGCGGTCTTTGAGCTGGCGGGTCAGCGCGTCGAGCTTCTCGGCGCTGGGATCGGCGCGCCAGGTCTCGATCGCGGCGTAGATTCCCACCTTCGCCGACTCGTCGAGATCGCCTTCGCGCGCGACCATCTCGACCATCCGGTCCTGGGCTTTGCGGGCGCGTGCGGCGGCGGCGCGTTCCTGCTCGATCTCGGCCAACCGCTGGGCATCGGCGCCGGGGGCGATGCTGGCCTGCCCAGTGTCGAGGTCGAGTTCCACACCCCACCGGCGCGAGACGTGTAGGGCCAGGTGGCCGAGTTCGTTTCCGGCGACCTCGCTCTGATCGCCCCAGGTTGCGGCGTCGCGCACGGCGTCGGCGATCTCGGTGCGTGAGGCGCTGTCGTAGCCCTTCTGGCGCAGCTTGCGCAGCCGGACTTCGACAGCGGCCATCTCTGCGGCGGCGCGTTCCTCGGCGTCACGGGCGGCTTGTTCGGACTGGCGGGCCGCCTCGGCGGCGGCGGCCGCGCGCTGGTGGACGGCTTTGGTCGCCATCAGCAGCATCTGCTGCATCAGCAGCTTCATGAACACCGACCACTGGCTGTGCATGTGGTCGACTTCGTCGGAATGCGGTGTCGTCTCGGCGGCGGGAGTGAGCAGGGATTCAGGCATCGGATGTCCTTCAACAGAGGGGGGTTCGGCGGGGTACTCGGGCGCGGGTGACACCGCAGAGGGCGGTGGGGCCGGTCCAGCGACCGCCGCGGTCGTGGTGGCCGACGAGGTGGGTACGGCGGTCAGGGCGCGGGTGTAGGGGTCCAGGTGCGGGATCGGCACCAAATCGGCGATCCGGTGCCCGGCCGCGAGGTGGTCGGTGAGGTCCTTGCCGGTGGCGGCTTGGACCACCCGCACCCGGCCCACCAGCCCGGACAGGGTGGCCATGACCCGGTCGGCGCGGTAGTAGCCGGGAGCGTCGCGGTCGGCGACGATGACCACGGTGCGGGCCCCACGCAGCCACGCGGCGTGCTCGGGCGACCAGCCTGAGGCGCCGCCGGCGTTGGTGGTGGCCACCAAACCGGCGGTGGCGGCGTTGAGGGCGTCCTTCTCCCCCTCGACGAGGTAGATGGTGCGCCCGGCGGCGATCGCTTCACGGACCTGCGGCAGCTGGAAGGGGATCTTGTCGAAACCGGTGCGCTCCCAACCACCGGTCGCCGGGTTCCAGGAGCGTTGGGAGAACGACTTGTCCCGCCCGCCCTCGAACTCGGCTTCGCGGCGGATGACCTCACCGGCGACGGTGCCGTCGTCGCGGACGTAGGTGTAGGTGGCGGTCGCCTTCCACGGCGAAACCTGGGCGCCGAGGTCGCGTTTGGGTTTGTGCACGGGGATGCCCGCTGCCCGCAGGGCACGATCCGATCGGGATTCCGCCCGCTTCGCTGGGCGCCGGGCCGGACCGGACCGTGCCCCACGCTCACCGCGCCGCAACGGGGTGTCATAGAGGTCGGCCACCCGCAGCCCGACCGCGTCGAGGACCTGCTCGTCCTCACAACCGGCCTGGCAGCGGACCTTCGTGCGGCCGGCGTCGGCGAAATACTTCACCGACAACGACGGCCGATGATGACGACCATCACCCTCGTGCACCGGGCAGCAGTACCGGGTCCACGACCCCGCCGGGCGGCCCGGGCCCACCACCTGCTCCAACGCGGTGGTGACCCGCACCCACGACCCCTGACCCGCCTCATGTGCTGGGGCGGCCATCAGGGGAACTCCCGGATAATCACCCGGCGGCCCTGCCGCGACGTGGGGAGGTAGAGGCTCGTCGCGGGCATCACCGCCGTGGTGGTGTCGGGCTGCTGGTCCTCGGTGTAGCCGTCGGCGAACTTCAGCGCGTCGGGGATCTCGACGACCGGCAGCGCGGTCAGGCGCCGCACGTGCCCGTCGGCGACCGAGCAGTACTTGAACGGCCCGTTCTCAGGGTCCAGCAGGCGGTCCATCATCGGGTCGGCGTGGTGCAGCCACCACACCGACATCTCCACCCCGTCGCCCTGGCGCATCCGCTCGAAGGACCGCCACAACGCCGCCAACCGGGCCACGGCCTCACCGTGGTCCCACCACATCGGGCACCAGCGGGCCTTCTTCTCCGAGTTCTGCCGGGTCACCTCGCGGCGGTAGACGCGGGCGACGAACTCGGAGACGAACAGCTCCAGGTTGCGGTACCTCAGCTTCTCGACCGGGTCCTCGTCCTGCTCTGGAGTGACTGCGGCCAGCGCGTCGCGCACCGCCGCGACTCGCATCTCCCCGGCGACTTCCTCGGTCAGGACCTCATCGAGTGCACCCTTGGCGATGAGCTGGGCGGCCTCGCTGACCTGGGAGGCGATCGCCTTGCGGACCGCACCGGTCAATACGTCGGTCAGCTCGACCACCCCAGCGACTTCCCCCTCGCCGCCGGTCCCCGTCTCGGTGTCCAGAGCGGTGAGGTCGATGTCGACGTCGCTGCTGCTGGTGGTGATATCGGTGCTGGTCATGCGGATTTGCCTTTCTGGTCGGACAGCGGCGGCACCACCTGCAACCGCGGCCACACGGGCTCGGTGGCGTTGGTGAGTTCGTCGAGGGCGGCGGTGATTTGGGCGGCGTAGGGGCGGTCCATCCACGGCACGGTCTGGCCGAGCGTGGCCCGGTTACCGGAGGTGAACACCACGCACCGCCCGCGCGGCATCGCCGCCAGATCACTGGGATGCAGGGTGATTTCGGTGGTCCGCGACACCGAGTGCGAGCGGTGCCCGCCCTGGGCCTTGCTGACCGAGACCGACTGCTCGTAGTGCGGGCCGATCAACTCGCTTCGGGCCCGCAGGAACGCTTCGTCGTCCAGGCCGCCGCCGATGACCTTCACATTCGCCGCCGACCACAGCGCCTTCATGCCGTCCTCGCCCCAGCAGCGCACACCCTGGGCCCAGGACTGCAGGATCGACATCACGACGATCCCGCGAGACCCAAAATGGCTGTACTGCTTGGGCAGGTCACGCCACCTGACGATGTTGGCGGCCTCATCGAGCACGATCGTCAACGGCACCGGCAACCGGCCACCGGGATGACGCACCCCTTCGGCCTTGCCCGCCCCCGCGACGGCCGCGCACAGCGCGGTCACCAACGGGCCCGCACTGGCCGGGCCCTCCTCCGACAGCGGGTAGAGGGTGTCGCGGGAAGCCACGAAGTCGGCGACCTTGAACGCCCGACGCGGCTTCTCGTCCTTGCCCGGCGGGCACACCCACGGCTGGATCGCCGAAAACCGCAAGCAGGCCGCCATCTTCTTCGCCGTGGAGAACACACCGCCCTTCTGCTTCTCCGGCGCCCCGTACTGATCCCGCAACGCCGCGGCGGCCAGGGTGTAGCCGGCGTCCTCGAGGATGTCGACCGGCTCCTCATCGGAAGATTTGGTCACCCACCGGAACACCTGCGTGATCGGCCGCTTCGCCACCGCGGCGGCCAGGATCAGCCCGGTCAGCAGGTCCTCACCCTCGGGCTCGAAGAACGCATCCCGGGCGGCGGACTCGTTGGCGGCCGAGAAATGCCCCGCCAGCTCCGCGGCGCGTTCCTCGGCGCCGTGGCCGCCGTCCTCACCCAGCACCCAATCGGCCGGATCCCAGTACCAAGTGCACGGCTCAGCGGCCACCCCCTGCGGGTCGAACACGAACACCCGCCGCCCACCCGTCGAGCGGGCCTTACGGGTCGCATCCACCACATCGCGTTTGTTGGAGGTGGCCACCACCGCGCCGACAGCCTCCATCACCGCCGGGATCACCCGCGAAGTGGATTTGCCGGTCCGCGGACCCCAGATGTCGAGGTGCAGATCCTCGTAGGAGGCATACAGGCGCTGACCGTCGGCGACCGACAGGGCGATCAACACCCCCGGCTCGTCGCCCTCGGCCAGCTGCACCCGCAGGCTCGCGGCCTTGGCCGCCACCGCCTTGCGCGACAGCGACGCCAACTCCTTGCCCTTGGCCATGAACCTGGCCTGCGAGTCGATCGCCTCACGGGTGATCCGTGCCCGATCCCGGTACAGGGCCCGGCATGTGCGGCACGTCGCCTTCCACGCCCACACCGAACCCGCGATCGTGGCCACCGTGCCCGCAGCGAGAGTGACCGCACCGCCGGTAGCTGCGGCAGTCCAATCCAGATCGCCGGTGGCCAGGTGGATGCCCAGAATCACCGGGTTCCACGAGACGTCCTGGGTGGGGCCGCCGTAGAGGGCCTCACCGATGCGCAGGCTCATCCCCGCCGCCTCACCCACCAAACCCACGCCGCCGGTGATCAGCACCGGCGCCCACTCCTGCACATCACTCGGCTGGCCAGGGGCTTTCACGCTGCGGTCCACACCGCACCTCCGTCTACGTCGAGATCGGCCGAGACGATGCGGGTCGCGCCGTCGTGGCCGTGGATGGATCGGATGTCCTCGAGGCAGGCGGCCTCGACCGTCGTGCGGACCGGCCCGCGCCAGCGCATCGAGACCGTGCCGTCCGGCCACACCACGCCATCAGCGACCACACCGACCCCGGAGAAGCCCGTGACGTCGCGGTCGCGGTGGAGCTGGAAAAACCGCACCCCAGCGGTGGTTTCGGTGCTGGCCATCACGCCGCCCCCTGCACCGGGACCTGGCCGCCGGCCGCGATCCGGGCCAACCTGTCAGCGGCCGCCTCGCGGCGGGCCTTGCTGCCGTCGACGGTGGGCACCTGCACGGCGGCGACCACGCAGTCGGTCAGCAGTCGGTCACGCACCAGCGACTGCGCCCAGGCCGCGCAGTCAGCCAGCACCGGGCAGCCCGCGCAGATCGCTTGGGCGGCCCGCACCTGGCTCTGCCGCAAACCGGACGGGAAGAACGCGTCCTGCGGGATACCGGCACACGACCGCTCCGGCCTCGACGCCGGATCCAGGAAGCTGCTCACCGCTGCTCACCCCCGACCGACGCCGAGGGGGTGGTGGTGCGCAGGGAGCAGAACGGCTCACACGGGCCGAGCTCGCGGCTCGTGGGCACGGTGGAGTACTCGTGCGACGGGAAGGCCAGCAGCACAGCGACCATGACCGCCAGTCCGACCAGCACGACACCGGCGAGCAACAGCGCCATCGCCGACACCACCCCGGCCCCGCGGCCGCCGGTGTCCGGGACGATCACCAGCGGGATGTCGATCACGCGCTCGCGCACCATCACGCCACCTCGATCGACATGGCGACGAACGCCCGCGCCTCAGCCGCGGTCAAACCCAGCACCGCGGCCCACCGCTCGACCTCGAGCTGCTGCGGGGCGACCGCGATCCGCATCGCCGCCGACGCCTGCTCCCGGGTCAACTGCCGCCCGGGCAGGTAGTCCACGACCCACCGGTCCTGGCCCACATAGTCGGCGTGATGCTCGGTCGCCTCCGACACCATGTGGCCGTCAGCGACGTACACCGCCGGGATCGTGGGAACTGCTGCGCGACGCCAGATCTCAGGCGTCCAGGACTCCGGAATCCTCATCGCGACCACACCGCCCACTCATCAGCGGTGGTCGGCCACTCGGCCTGCTCGATCCGGATCACCGCATCCAGCACGTCCAAGCCCAACGACTTGGCCTGGCCAGCCATCAGCCGCCACACCATCGCCGTGTTCGGCGTCGCGGTCCACAACAGCTCGCCCCACTGAGCGACGATCTCCGCCAACTGAAGACCCGCCACCGCTTCCGACCCACTGACCAGGCGATCCGGCACGAAACTGAGCCGAAACACCCCCTCGGACATCTCATAGGCCACGTGCTCCGACCGCGTCGCGGTCAGCCACTGCCCCTCCCGATGAATCGTCATCACATCCCCTTGATTGACGTTATAGTTCGGTCCGTTAGGACTGTAATGACTGTAATGACAAAGTGGCGGGCGTGGCAATACCCTTGTCTTGTCTGTCCTTACAGAGAAGATGGAGACCATGAACAGGCGTCCGAGATGGAAGATCGTTTACGACGAACTTCGCGACCAGATCACCAGCGGAGGGCTACAACCCGGCGACAAGGTCCCTACGGAACTTGAGCTCGCCGAGCGCTACAGCTTCAGTCGCCCTACGGTCCGCGAGGCCATCCGGCGTTTGGAGCAGGAAGGGCTGCTGACTGCGGCGATCGCAGGAATCGGGCGCACTGTGCGCAGCCGGGACCTGATCACTTGGCACCTCACGAAGTTCGAGCTGGGTGCTTACTCAGACGACCCGATCAACATGGTCGATCAGTGGGAGGCCGACGCTCATGCAGACGGGTGGAGCACCCGCCAGGTCGTCGCGAGCGTCACCGAGTTGCCCGCCACTGCCCAGGTCGCGCGCTACCTCCAGTGCAAGCCAGGAACGTTGCTCCTGCGCCGCCGGCGACTGCGGTATGTGACCAAACCTCAAGTCCCTGAACAGCTGGCCATGATCGCGGACACCTGGACGCCGCTCGACATCGCGAACATGGAGATCGACGGCATCGCGCCACTTCGTGTCGACAGCAACGTCGTGTACCCCGGCGGGATCTACCGGGCGCTCGGATTCCGCCAAGTGCAATTCTCCGACGAAATCACTGTTCGTATGCCTGAACCCGACGAAGCAGGCCTGCTCGACCAGCAACCCGGAACACCCGTCGGCCAGCACGCCCGGGTCGGCATCGACGCCAGCGGCCGCCGAGTGCGCGTACTCCTCAGCGTGTTCTCCGGCGACGCCCTCCGACTGCGCTACGACCTCCACGTCCCCGAAAACCGGCCCGCCCCCAACGGCGTCGCCCATCCCGAAAGGACATCCTGATGACTGTGCCTGAACCCGACCGCTACGACCCCACAGGCGAGGCCGCCGTCTGGAACCGCGCATCCGAACTCGTGATGTCCATGCGCGACCCCAACCTGTCCGAAGACTGGAACACCGCCCTCGAACAGGCAGCCCGAGCCCTCAGCAACGAGAGCCGCGGAATCCGCCAGGGCCCCGGCGGCATGTACTACCGCTCGATCACGGGCAGTAATCACCAACCGCTGTCCGACTGACCGCCCGCTAACGGTCCCGCCCTCGACGAAAGGACGACATGCCCGACTACGTCTGGTACGCCGCCTACGGCTCCAACCTCCATGCCCAGCGGCTGGCGTACTACATCGAGGGCGGGACCCCGCCGGGGACAAACCACGTCTATCCCGGCTTCCGAGACCAAACACCTCCACTCAAAACCCGCGCGTTGACGCTGCCAGGAACGATCTACTTCGCCTGGAACAGTCCAGTCTGGACTGGTGGAGTCGCCTTCTACGCCACCGAACCGGCTGCTGGTTGGCCCACGGACGCCGCAGTCCGCGGCTACCTCCTGACCACTGGCCAGTTCTCAGATCTGCTCACACAGGAGATGTACCGCGAACCCTCCGAGGACCTCGACCTCACCGAGGTCCTCACGGCCGGCCGTAGCCAGCTCGGCCCCGGCAGGTACGAGACCCTCGTCCTGGCCGACACCATCGACGGCTGGCCCGTGCTGACGTTTACCTCTCCGTGGGACGTGAACACTGTTGAGCTGCAACGACCTTCGGAGCGGTACGTCAGAATGGTGAGCAGCGGCCTGCATGAGGCCCACCGCTGGCCCGCTGCCCGCATCCGGGACTACCTGCGCGAGCGCCCCGGGATTCGCGGTGAGTGGCGCGACGAAGACCTCACCGAGGTTGTGCACCAAGCTCTCTCACAGCATGAGAGCGACTAGTCAAGCGACACGCCGCTTTCGGGCACCCACAAATTGTGGGAAATCGGTCGCGGCGTGTCGGCACCCACTCCGACGCCGGACAGACTTATATAACACGCATGCGTGCAACACGAGGAAAGCCAACTCTCATCGAAATCGACGAGACACTCCTGGCCGAGGTGAAAGCGGAAGCCGCAGCTTGTGGCATGACTTACCGCGCCTTCTTCCACGCTGCGCTCGCTCGTGAGCTGGAAGCTCGCCGATCTGCCTCCATGCAACAGGCAAGCTGATCTTCCATCTGCCGCTGCGATGCTGTCGGGCGCTTGGCGCGTCCGGCGGTAGCCTGCCACGCACCAAGATCTACATGATGTCGACTTTGAGGAGCGCTCCGGAGAAGTAGCCAGCCAGGGCAGGGCCCTGACAGAACAACTCCATAAAACGCGAGAAACCCCCCGGCCTAGCCCGCCGAGGGGTTGGTCTCGCCCACTGAAGGGGCTTTTGCTTGAACGGCAGGTCTCAGGGTAGCGCACGTGCCTACAACGGGACGCGCGTACACACCCTTTCGCGTACAAAATGTGCGCCTTACCACTCTCACCAGCGAAAACGGCATAGTCCGAGACGGTCACCGGGCCGTGTCGGTCTCTCATTCGCGGGACTTTTCCGGCTTCCGCCGTTGCGGCTGCAGCTGCCCGAGGACGCCTACGTCGGCGTGCCCTCCTGCTGGTGGTCACGACCACGGTGGATAGCGCACAACCTCGCGCTCTACGACACCCACTACACCGCCCTGCGAGCCGCTGGCCGATGCGAATCGGTGAGCCGAAAGACGTTCCTGGCCTACCTGCTCGGCGAATCCAGCGGCGCCGACTACAGCACCGGCCGCAACTCCCGGGTATCGGTTCGCCACCTCCAAACCGTCACCCACCGCAGCGAATCCACCGTGCACCGCTGCCGACGCCTGGTCGGAGTGTTCGCCACCCGCACAGTCGTGTTCCGCGGCCGCCAACGCACCAAACTCGAACGCCTGGACTCCTGGAGCCAAGAGGACAGCGGCCGCGGCTGGACAGCCGTGTCCGCACTGCACGAATCCCCCTCGCTCCCTGTGGATAACTCCCTCGTCGAAACCCACCTCGAATCCCTCTCCCACCAGGGTTTTGGCACCCCACCAGTGCGTAGCACTGGTTCCGGATATATCTCCCATCCCAGCTCGGTTTCTCCCAACGAGAACGGGAAGGAAAGACGCGCTCCGCGCGGCCAGGACACGAGGAGGGCTCGCCGGGCACCTCGGGCATACGACCCCAGGGCCCTGCTGCTGGCCTCCAGATGCCGCGCAGACGAACGTTTCCCGCTCTGGCTACGCCAGGCGGGCCGACAGGGGCTTGCGGCCGTGCTGACGCGACGAGCAGTCGACGGTGGATGGACCGTCGACGACGTCGCAGCCGCCCTCGACCAGGTCTACCTGTCCGGCCGGCGGATCTACGCCCGGCCACGCGATCCCTACGCCTACCTGGCGCACTTGCTCAAGCCCATCCCGATCGACGAGCCGCCGATGCTGCTGGACCGTGCCCGCGAGGTCGCCTACGAACTCGAGCAGCGCGCGGTCGTGCGAGCCGAGCGCGAGCGGCGCCGGGCCGAAGCGATCGCGAAAGCCCCCGCCGCCCCCGACTCGCCCGCCCGCATCGCAGCCCGAGCGACCGCCGCCGCGATCAGCCACCGTGCCATCAGCACCTCAGCGGCCACCCGCGCGGCCGCCGAGGAAGCACGCCGTGAGATCGCCCGCCTCGCCCGCGAGCAGTGAGCCCCGTGCAGGAGCACCTCGCCGATTGGTCCCGGCACACCGTGAGTCAGTACGAACCCTATGTCGGTGACATGCCCTATCGGCCCCACTGCCCCTACTGCCCATATGGCTTATTCGGCGGAGGGTTTCGGTATGGGTGGCCAGCGGTCGCCGTCGTTGTAGCGGTTCTCGTGGTCGGCGCAGGCCTGGGCGATCGCGGTGCGGATGAACTGCTGCTTGGTCTTCACCCCGGTGTGTGGGTAGGTGTAGGCCAGCACGGACTCCAGGCGCTCGGCGAGTTCGGTCGGCAGGGACAGCAGGATGTCGGTGGTGTCGGCCGGCCTTTTGGGCCGCCGGGCATCCCTGCTAGCGCTATTGCCCATATGGCCCCTACTGGCTGCATGCTGGGGTTCGTCGACTATGGGCGATGTGGACTGGGGGTCTCGACGGCCGAAGGGGTTCCGGCGAGGTGCGGCGGCGGTGTCGGGCTTGGGCAGCTCGGGCTTGGGGATGGTCACGCGGCGGCCCTCCTGTCGATGCCGTCGAGGATGTCGGCGAAGTTGTCGGCCAGCCAGCGCGTGCGCGCTGACGGCTTGGGGTGCTGGTCCATGCCGAGGCCGGCGTTGGTCAGCCTCGAGATGTCGGCGAGCTTGGGAATCGGCTGTCCCAGCACGGGCACAGCGGCATTCGCGCAGTACTCCCGGATGTAGGTGGCGTTCTCGGCGTGGTCGTTGCGGTTGGCGTCGAACAGATTGATGACCACACCGGCCACGCGTAGCTCGTAGTCTGCGAACTCGTAGAGGTCGTTGATCGCGGAGAACACCGAGATCATGCCCTCGATGTGGTCGAACTCCGGCGCCACCACGATCAGCACGTTGTCCGAGGACAGCATCGCCGCACGGGTGATCAGATCGACCGCGGGACGGCAGTCGAACAGCACCCGCCCGTTCTTGCGCGCCTCCCGAAACGCGCGCCGCACCGACAAATCACCACCGGTCTGCCCCAGCAGCGTGTCCTGCACTTCCTGCATCTCCCCGAACCCGCTGGGCGCCACGTAGATCCCTGAACGGGTCCGAGCCGGGAGCACCACATCCTCCAACGGCCGGCCCACCCGCCGGTCGAGCACATCGGCCAGCGTCCCGGTCGAGGGCAGATTGCGGGCGTTGTGGCCGGTCAGATGGCTGGTGGAGTTGCCCTGGGGGTCCACATCACCGATGAGCACGTCCTCGTCGCGAGCGGCGGCCGCATGGGCCAGGCCGTTGACCAGGACAGTCTTGCCCGGCCCTCCCTTGAGGTTCATCACCGCGGTAGTCGTCATTCGCACCCTCCTGGGCAGCGCAGCGGGTACAGCACGGACCGGACCCTACCGCCGGTACAGCCCATATGGGCCGCGCGAAACCCCTATGAACTACCCAACCCCTATCTGCTTTATGGGACATAGAGAACCAGACACCCCCTATGTCCCATACGTACCATATGGCACAAAAACGTTCTGTAAAAACGTATAATCAAATTAAAAAAACGATGAAATGGAAACATTTATGCTAGAATCGAAGAGTGACGAACCCAGAAGGCAGCCCCACCCCCGGGGCGCAGAAGAGCGCTGACGAGCGCGTTTGCCAATTTCCGGTCGCCTACGACCCCGAGTCCGGGGAGTTCGAGGTCGCCGGGCATCCGTTGCCGCCGCCTCCGCCGGGGCGGGGCCGCCTGCCCGCGTACTGCGGTGAGTTCCACATCGATCCGGACGGGGTGCGGCGTCGCCACGACCGCGCGGGCGCGTTTCAGCGCAAGCGGGAGCTGCAGATCGAGGCCGCCGGTGGGGCGGTCAAGCGCACTGATCGGCCCGCGGCGCGACCGGTGACCTCGGCACGAGCGTCGCTGGCCGAGCTGCTGGCGCAGTGGGAGATGGTGACTACCGCGCATCGGGCGCAGCAAAGTGAGATAGTCGATCGGGTCGCCGAGATCGTAGCCACCGCAGGCGATCCCGACGCCGCCGTCGCCGAAGTCGCCCGCATCCGCGCTGAAGCCCAAGCCGAGATCGACGAGACCCGCCGTGGCGCCGCCGAAGCCGAAGCCGAGGCCGAGGCCGCTCGCCGGGACCTGACCCGCGCGCTGGAAGACAAGGTCTTGGCCGAAGGGGCGGCCGAAGACGCCATCGCCGAACGGGATGCGCGGATCGCTGAAGCCGAGGCAGAGATCGAACAGATCCGCGCGGCCGCGGCTGCGGAGGTCGCTGCCGCCCGTGCCGAGGCCGAGACCGCGCGTGCCGAGCGGGAGCGGGCGCTTTCCGACGCCGCCGCGCGAGTCGAGGCGGCCGAGCGGGCAGCGCAGGAGCAGATCCGCACCACGCGTGCGGCGGCCGAAGCCGAAATCGAGTCTGCGCGGCACACCGCCGCTGAGCAGGTCCGTGTCGCTGAGGAGCGGGCACGGGTCGCGAGCTTGGCTCAGCGGGAGGCCGAGCGGGATCGTTCCGGCGCCGAGCAGGCCGCCGCTGATGCCCGGACCGAGTCCCAGCAGCTGCGACGGGATCTCGAGGCAGCTCGGGCCGAGCTGGCCGAGCAGACCCAGGCTGCCCGCGCTGAGCGTGAGCAGCTGCGCGGCGACTTGGAAACCGCCCGCGCGGAGGCCCGCACCGACCGTGAGCAGCTGCGCACCGATCATGCCGCCGAGATCGTCCGTGTCCAGGACGCGGCGGCCACGCAGGTCACCGCACTGCAGAAGGCGTTGGCCACCGCCGAATCCACCATCTCCCGACTCGAATCCGAGCTCGCCCGCACGAAGGAGTCCCGCTGATGTTCCGTCGCAGATCCACCGAGGTCGTCGACCCGTTGCTCACCGCCCCGCTGCCCGATCGGGTGGCGACCGCGCACACTCGACTGGCGCACCAGGACGACCCGGCGCTGATCGCCGCGCTGTCGGAGCGTGAGCTGGCCCAGGAGCGTGAGGTCGCCGAGGCTGTGCGCGATCACGCGCGGCAGGAGGAACTCGCGCGGGTGTCCTCGGCGCAGTCGGTGTCGGCGGAGATCCGCCGTGCGCAGGAAGCGATCGTGCGCGCGGAGGCGGCCGACCTGGTCGTCGCGCGTAAAGCGTTGGCCGAGCAGC